>JAQBPR010000170.1 GCA_028287395.1 Bacilli bacterium | reverse complement strand
TTAATGTCCGCATTCGGCCTCGTTACAGTTGGAGCAACCGTTTTAAATTCGGGAAATTGCTCGAACTGCATCAACTCGTTATAATCTAATTGCGTACCACGTCCGAATCCGGTTGCATTAACCACCAATAAGTTGGTTCCTAAATTTTCATACTGTTTGGCAATCTGATCCGATGTACCATTTCCTAACGCAACTAGAGTAACTACAGAACCAACACCAATAATAACGCCAAGCATCGTTAACATCGTACGAAGCGGATTAGCAACCACGGTTCGCATGGCCATGAATACAAGCTCCATTAATTTCATACAGAAACCTCCAATTGCATTGTCGAATGCAACGGTTTATTACGAATATCAGTTAGGATTTCTCCATCTCGAAGTGAAATAACTCTACTTGCATGTTCGGCAATATGTTGATCATGGGTAATGAGTACAATCGTATTCCCTTGCGCATTTAATTTCATAATCAATTCAAGTACTTCTTCGCCCGTTTTGGAATCCAATGCGCCTGTTGGTTCATCTGCCAAAATTAACGAAGGTGATAATGTAAGGGCACGAGCAATCGCAACCCGCTGCTGCTGACCACCTGAAAGCTCGCTTGGTTTATGATGACCACGTTCAGCCATCCCCAGTAAACCTAACATCTTTAAAGCCTGCTCTCTTCGTTCTTTACTGCCCATACCGGCATATATCATTGGAAGCTCAACATTTTCTATGGCTGTTAAGCGTGGAAGTAAATTAAATTGTTGAAATATAAAGCCGATTTTCTGATTTCTCAAAGCAGCTAATTGATTATCTGACATCTTTTCAGTGGATACACCATCTAAAGTATAGCTACCCGCAGTAGGCGCATCCAACAAACCGATCATATTCATCAAAGTAGATTTTCCAGAACCGCTTGGACCGATGATGGCGACAAAATCACCTTGTACTACAGAAAGAGATATCCCTTTCAAAATGTGCAATTCCTCCACGCCGCGCAGATAAGTCTTTTTAATCTCATGCAGATGAATCATATCCATATTGTTTTCACCTCTCTCTAACCATTATTTCCTCTAGGTCTAACGAAGACTTGAGTGTCACCACCCTGACCTCCTTGACCGCCACCACCACCGCCACCGCCACCTTGCTGAAACTGCTTTCTAAGTGCATCTATCTGCGCTTGGGTCAATGTTTGTCCTTGTCTTTGTATAACTGGAGTGACCACTTTATCGCCTTCCTTTAAACCTGTTAAGACTTCAATCTGTGTTTTGCTGCGAATACCAATGGTTATTTCTTGTGATACTGTTGTTCCATCGGTCTTTTTTAATGTAACAAATCTTTTTCCTTGCTTGGACTGCAGTGCTTCGATCGGAATAAGCAGAGCATCTTTTTTATCCTGAATCAAAATATCAGCCGTTGCAGACATCCCATTTTTCAATGCTTGTTTCGTATTAGGAACCGCTAATACGGCCGTATAATTGGTTACTCCGTTCGTTGTGGTACCTACCGATGAAACCTGGGTCACTTCACCCTGGAAGTTCTGACCTGTTAGAGAATCCACTTTCACATTTGCCTTCAATCCGACTTTAATACTAGGCAAATCAAGTTCATCCACTTGAATGGGAAGCTGCATGCTGTCCAGGCTCGCTACACCGCCAAATTGGGTTGCGCTAAGGACTGGAGAGCCAACAGAATGGGCACCTAAAATATTTGTTTTTTGGTTTACAAAATCCGTTGAGAACACCCCATCAAATGGCGCCTTTACCTTAAGGTTATTGACCTTTTCTTGCAAATCGTCGTTCGTAACCTGCTGTTGATCAATCGTCGCTTTTTTATTCAAAATATCATTTTTTAATGTGTCGCTAGTTACGTTGTCGATGATATCCCCTTGTTTGACCATATCACCTGTTTTAAAATTAAGTGTTGAAATAATTCCGCTTGTATTAGCTAATACAGTCGATGTCTTGATATATTGTAAAGCCGCTTGATCTTGAGCTTGGCTTACATTACCGTTGATGGTTACACTGCCGTTTACCTTCATGCCGGCATCCAATGTACTGTCATTTGTCACTATGATATTGACATCAATGACTTTTCCGCCTTTTGAATCTGCTCTTGGAGTAATGCCAATACTTTGCACTGTACCGGTTTTCGTAAGCATAAAGCCATCCAGCGTTAAATCAACCGCATCGCCTGCATGCAATTGAACCGCATCTTCGAGCAAGAAAGGCAGTGTTACCTTTAATGAAGACAAATCGGATATGGATGCTATCTTCGTTGTTTTTGATACCTGGGAAGCTACGTCAATGTTATTGCCTAAAGTCAGCTTTCCGCTGATTGGTGCTACAGTAGTCAAAGAATTGAGTTGATTATTAAGATCATCGTAATCTTTTTGTAATTGTTGAAGATTTACGAGCCCCTTCTGTAATCCAACTTCTATATCTGGGTTACTCACTTCGAATAATAAATCTCCGCTTTTAACAGGCATGTTTTTAGTCAAATTCATCGTTTTGATTGTCCCATCCGAAGGAGCAGAAATGATCTGCAAATTCTTAGGTTCAAATTGTGCAGTACCGGAAATCGAATTTTTGATTTCTCCTTTCGTCACTGCGGTAACCGTTTCCGTAGCACTCGCTTTTGCAGTTGGTTTGCTTTTATTTAAATAAAAATAGGTGCCGCCTCCCGCGATAACAATAATTAAAATCAAAGTGTATACCATTTTTTTGCGCCAAAACCACTTCATTTGTAATGCCTCCTATTAATTTATATTTATTTGGTTTTGCTTTCCAACAAATCAATCAGCTGTTGTTCAATGCTTTTATCAGAACCATCGAAAGCTTTAGCAGGAGGTGGTCGATCCTGCATTATTTTTTGACGCTGCTCATCCGTTAATTCCGTTTTTTTCCCACCCGATGGACTAAGATTTCCGGAAAATTTCTGAAATCGCATGTTCAAATCATCATAAAATAATTTTTGTTCCTTGGTCAGCAGATCAATAATCATTTTTAAATTCTCATCGCTCATTTCCCCATCAGACGTACTTTGTCTTATTAAGGGCAGCAAGTTTTCTGCTTGAGCTTTAGAAAAATGGAGCTCAGATTTTTTATCCATTTGAAGCAGACTCCTGAACATCAGCACCAATTCTCGTTCCTGTTTATTCTGAATAACATTTGTTGATGCTTTGGTGCTAGAAACGGGATTAGGTGCTGCTGCTTGCGTATCCACGTCCAACTGTATTCTCCCTTGTTCTTGTTGTTGCATAGTCTGGACTGTCGGTGTTACTGCTGTTTTTTTCCCGCAACCGCTTAATACAACCGAAAGGAGAACAATAATGAATAGCGATGTAATTCCCATCACATGCTTTTTCGTTTTCATCCTTTTCTATACGCTCCTTTGCGTTGAAAAAAAACATGTCTTATAAATAGAGTAAATAATAAAAATGAACAAACTATGCGGGAATTGTAAAAAATCTGTGAATGCTATATTAAAGTTCGCTAGATTAATGCCTTCACAACAAAAAAAAGGCACGGCCTTCGATGATCTCGATGAGGCCGTACCTTTTCAATTCCCTGCATAAAGCGGAAAACTAACCTTGAACTCACTTCCTTCGCCGATGACACTTTGCACAGAAATCGTTCCTTTCATCCCCAGAACTAAATGACGAACAATAGTCAGCCCTAGACCTGTTCCCTCTGATGGTTGTCCGCGAGAAGGATCTGCTTTATAGAAGCGTTCCCAGATTCGTTTTAATTCTTCTTCATTCATTCCGATTCCTTCATCCGCAACAAATACGATGAACTGATCCGCTTCAACGCGCAATGTGATTTTTATTTTATTGCCTGAAGGAGTAAACTGAATCGCATTATAAATCAAATTATGCAAAATTTGCGCATAGCGGTCCGCATCCAGTTCTACGAGCGGAGCATCCGCATGCTCAAACGGGATCCAAACTTCCAATTTCATTCCTTTATCCTCAATAACCGGAGCCAATAGATCAATCACTTCTCTGGATTTCTCCATCGCATCCATAGGCGTTAATTGAAATACATCCGCGCTGTTCTGAATGCGTGCCAAATCAAGCAATTCATTCACTAACCTTTGTAATCGCTGTACCTCCTGATCACAAATTTCCAGATAGTGCGGATGTTCTGCTTCCGGAATGACTTTATCATTCATTCCAATAATTAATCCCCGCAATACGGTAAGCGGCGAACGAAGTTCATGTGAAATGTTAGCCAGAAACTCCTGGCGTGTGTCCTCCCACTGCTTCAATTGCTCCAGCATAAAGTTAAAGCTGTGCGCTAATTGGCCGATTTCATCATGAGAAGTCACGGCAACCCGAGTTAGAAAATCACCTTCCGCCAAGGCAAGCGCCGCCTTATTCATCTGCTGCAGCGGACCGGTTAATCTTCTTGAAATAATATATAAAATGACCCCGACCGCGAATAAAGAAAACAGTAAAGGCAGCACGACATTTAAACGAACAGCTGAGATCAATACATCAATATCATCCACGGGTGTATGAAAAAAGATGACTACCTGATGCCCATTTTGTTGATCCGGCGCATAATAAGTTAATAAACTGGGCTGCTTCCCTTGCGTCTTGTCAAAATGACTGATCGAAAAACCGGCACCATTTTTCATCGCTTTATTGAAATCCGCAGACATGATTTCGGGAATTTTTTGGTCTTCCAGCTTAGGATCTGAGCTTAGAATGGCAATTCCCTTGGCATCCACAATCCATACTTGTCCATTAAAACTGCCTGCGACTAAGCGAATGCCGTAATGGACGTCTCTTTTGGAAAATGTACCCTCTTCATAAAGCCGATAGATTTGTCTAACATCCTCTGACCTAGACTCTAAAAGCGCCTTTTTCTCCTTATAAAACAAATCAGAAAACCAGTAATTCCAAAATACAGCAAGCCCGCCAAAAAATAAAATACAGGTCGCAAGAAAGGACAAAAAGATTTTAAGATATAAGCTTTGATGCCATCGTTTACGCATCGGACGCCACCTCAAAAGCGTAGCCGATTCCCCAAAGCGTCTGAATGTTCCAATCGGAATGCACGCCTAATTTTTTACGCAAATTCTTCACATGCGCATCGACCGTACGAGTCCCGCCGCCAAAATCAAAATTCCAGACGTGGGCTAACAAATCCTCTCGCGTATACACGCGACCCGGATGGCTTGCCAGAAAATAAAGCAGCTCAATTTCTTTTGGCGTCAGTTCTGTCTTCCGACCTTGAACCATCACTTTATATTGATTCAAATCAACATTCAGGTTGCTAAATTGCAATACTTTTCTAGCATTATTTCCTATATCAGACTTATATACATTTGCTGGATCCTGCGCTTCTAAGCTTTCCAATTTCGTTTGTGTTCTTCTTAATACTGCCTTCAAACGTGCAATTAATTCATTGGGATCAAACGGTTTGACAATATAATCATCCACCCCCAGATTGAAGCCGCGCAGCTTATCCAGCGCCTCTCCTTTTGCAGTTAAAAAAATAATCGGAGTTTGCGCTAAAGGAGACTTTAGATTGCGAATGCTTTGGCATAACTCAAAGCCATTGACATCTGGCAGCATAATATCCAATAAGACCAGGTCCGGTTGCTCTTCCTCAATGGAACGCAGCACATTTTTTCCACTGTATAAAATAATGGGGGTAAAGTCAGAATGCTGCAGATAAAGACGAATCACTTCAACAATGTTGGGTTCGTCGTCTACAACCATTATTTTCGTCATCACATTACCCTCCTATCCTTCTATTTGCAATTTTCTATGCAATAGCTGCTTCTGTCGTTCCGCCACCACTTCACTTCGATCCCGCTGTGTATGCTTGTGAATGATTTGCGGGTTATTCATATTACTAATCGCATACCATTCCGCATGAACTGCAAGAGGATGATCCTTGCATAATTGAAGTAATTCTAAATCAACTAGAGGAATATTAAGGTCCTCGTATCGAATATTCGGCGTATCCTGCAGCTGCTTTAAACGGTTTTTCAATTGCGCTTTAAAGCGTAATGCATCAATACCCAGTTCATCTAAATGGTCATCCGTTAAAAGTCTTACAGCGCTTTCCATCATTTTTCGCGCTCCCGCTATATTTCCTCTGCGTTGATGATAAAGCGCAACAGCCGTTTGAATTAAACCATGCCAAGCTTGGCGAAGCGAACTCTCCGGGATACTTTTCCAATAGGCTTCTAAAACCTCATGACATTCAAAAAAATCGCGAACCGTATGAAAATAAACAAGATATTCAATATATGCTTCCGGATAGCGTTTCATCAATGCCGCCTCATTCCAATTCGTATACAGTCATTCTAACAAAATCTGCAAAAAACTTAAACTAAAGCTTAAATTTAAAACCACAAACAAAGAAATCGCTCATCTTAGATAAATGGCAGGGCCAACTATCTAGTCGATGCGATCTCTTGAGGAGTGAAAAATCCTACCTAAAGCATTTTATAAATTTCAATTAAGTTTCCGTCCGGGTCATCCTTTACCAAAAGTCTGATTTGCAGCAGCTTCAAAGCAAACGCCTCCTTGGAAAATATAATCATATACCCATTATAAACCAAACATCCGTTTAGCGACCCTCGTCAACTATTATTTCTTCTGTTAAAATGATGTTTATATCGTTATGAATGATTGGGAGAATGAGATTATGGATAAAGTCGTTAATAAATTGAATAAAAAGAAAAGCGGTTTGTTTTTTATGGACTATATCATTTTTTTCATCCTGATTGTTTTAGTCATTTATATTATTTATGTGTTTATTGCTCCAAGCAATTCAACTCCAACGGAAAATAAGGATGATTATTACAATACATATTAAATTGATTTATTAATAAAAGGAGGTTGGCTAGAGCAACCTCCTTCCGGATTTATTTTTTGTGCAATAATTCGTTTAATTCATCTATGCTATCGGTTGGCGACTGACATGCAAAATTCTCACAGACATAAGCTGTTGCTTTTCGTCCCAATGCATTCTTTCCTTGTACGAGAGGAATTAATGCTTCGACCTCGCTTGCATCATCCCCAGTAGGATGTAAAATGATTAGTGTGTTAGGTGCATAGCGCGTTTGCAATGCTCCAATCATGTCTTGTGTATCTTTGTGCAATGGATCACCCGCAATCACAACTTCACTGCTCGGACTATAGGAGAAATCAATCGCAGCCATAAACAATGCATGCCCTGCTGGATAACCTTCCACTGACCCGGCAAAAGCCTTCAGCTGTTGTTCAGCTTTTTGCGAAAGCTCCGCATTAAAGGTATACCGCGCAAGCTTCTGCAAATTAAGCGCAGCTGCAGAGTTTCCAGAAGGCATCGCGCCATCATAGATCTCCTTCGAACGAATAAACAACTGCTCACTATCGTTCCCGTAAAAGAAAAACCCGCCCTTATCGTTATCCCAGAACAGATGAATCATTTGTTCGTTTAATTCTACAGCATGTCGCAAGTAGCTTATGTCGAACGTTGCCTCGTATAATTCAATCAAGCCCCAAACAAGAAAAGCATAATCGTCCAAATACCCTGGAAATGCAGCCTCTCCATCGCGATAGCGCGCCAATAAACGTCCATCTTCCCTACGCATATGGTTAAGAATGAAATCAACCGCACGCTTGGCAGCTTCTGCATAGATCGGCTTTTGCAAAGCTTTTGCTCCCTTGGCTAATGCCATAATGAACAAACCATTCCATGAGGTTAAAATTTTATCATCCTTATGCGGATGAATACGAGCTTCGCGATACACAAAAAGCTTTTGCCTAGCGTCTTCTATTTTCACCTTCAGCTCAGCCAAGGGAATTTGTTTGTGCGCTGCAAAGGTTTCAAAGCTTGTTTCGATCAAGTTGGGAATATTGTGACCTTCAAAATTGCCTTCCTCAGTGATATCATAAAGCTGACAATACAATCTCCCTGTTTCTTCACCTAGAACCTGCGCGATTTCAGTTGGCGTCCAGACATAAAATTTGCCTTCCACCCCTTCAGAATCGGCATCCTCCGCACAATAAAAAGCGCCGCCAGCATCTGTCATATCGCGTAAAACATAAGCAAAAATTTGCTCAGCAACCTCCGCATACCTTTCTTTCTTCGTCACCTGAAAGGCTTCCAAATTCGTCATCGCAAGTAAGGCATTATCATAAAGCATCTTTTCAAAATGCGGCACTAACCATTGCTCATCAGTCGAATATCTTGAAAATCCCCAGCCTACATGGTCATACAAGCCCCCGCGATACATTGCATCCAATGACTTTTCCACCATTTGCAAAGCTTTTTCGTTCCCTGTTTTGTGATAGTTCCGCAGTAATAACGAAAGGTTGTGGGAAGTAGGAAATTTGGGCGCCGTACCAAACCCCCCATACATGGGATCAAACATTTGCTCGTACATGCCATAAGCTTTATCCAACGATTTTACGTTAATTTCACCTTGTAAATTCGACAGCATCCGCTTTTGTGTTTCCACAACAATCTGATCTCCTGCATCGATGATACGATCGCGTTCATCACTCCATTTTTCTGTAACTTGAGCCAAAAGCTCCATAATTCCAAAGCGATTGTGCTTGCGCGTTTTCGGAAAATACGTTCCGGCAAAAAATGGTTTCTTCTCCGGTGTCATGATTATCGTCAACGGCCATCCACCGCTTCCGGTCATAGCTTGACACACTGCCATGTATAAATGGTCTACATCTGGACGCTCTTCACGATCCACTTTAATCGAAATATAATTTGCATTTAAAACCTCAGCTACCTCTTCATCCTCAAAGGATTCTTTTTCCATGACATGACACCAATGGCAGGTACTATAGCCTATGCTTAAGAAAATCGGTTTATCTTCTTCAGCAGCCTTTGCAAAAGCCTCTTCACTCCAAGGATACCAGTTCACTGGGTTATGAGCGTGTTGGAGGAGATAGGGGGATTTTTCTTGCTTTAAGCGGTTCGTAAATTTATGTTCTGCAGTTGGTTGACTCAACTTTAATTCCACCTTTTGGTTAAAATTTGATTTATTAAGTATACCTTTCAAAAGATCATTTTACAAAAATGCTCAAAAAACTACTCGACCCGCAAAACATTTGAAGAATGACTATTGCCAATAGTGGACTTCTATCGGATATAGCTGAAGTAATCATTTTTATTCATTCCAGCCCCCGCCCCAGGCTATTATCGGAATGATGACCCAAACGAAAAAAAGCCGCCTAAGCGACCCTATCGTTTAACCTATGTTTTTGCAGATCAAGTGTTAGTAATAACCCATTTTCCACCAAGATTCTACTGTATAATGAGCTGTATGATAATCATATCCTTTTCCTATTAAATAACTTATTGCTGCAGCTTCCTTAATAGCATGTGGTAATGGGGTTATTGATATTTCTTTTAGCCCATGTTTAAAAGCAGGATCAATTGCTGTTAATGTCTCTTGTGCTAAATTGTCTGAGACTGGAGTAGAGTATCCTTGATAAGGTGGTGGTGGATAATATAGATTTTTTGACATATACAAACACTCCTTTCATGGTTGGTTTCTAATACCATTTACCATATGCCCAAAGCGAGTGTATGTGAGCCCAAATATTATTCATCCCCTCTTCCCCGCCTCATCAATGCGAAATATCTTCAAAGTAGATTGTATTCGCATCGCTAACATTTTCACTTAACATGATTCTATCTTGATTTCCTTTGTAATCGGGTTCATGAGTACAATCTGATAGGAATTGAATCTTTCCGTCAGTTACATAGCTATGGCAAATATCAGATTACATCCTTCACAATAAAACATATATTTCTGTTATCTCTCACCTGCCGAATTACTCAACTGTGCAACTACTCTGTTTTCGTTCATCTTCTTCACTCTCCCTTAAATAAAAATAGAATATCCGCTTTTTAATAGAGAATTTCAAAATGAATCGAATAGAATAGAAATATATAAATTCTTCAGAAAGGGAAGGATTCGATATGTTAAAAAAAGAAAAATTAAAATTGGAAGAACTTCACCGACAATGGAATCTTGCGAGGTCAGCTTATTATTTGAGCCCAAATGCAGAAACCGAACAAAAAATGGACAAAGCGTTAATTCTATATCTCGAATTACGCAATAAGACATCTAATCGGTGATTTTAGCACTCACCGGCAGGCGCTAGGGATCTGCAATCTTAAACAGGATCCGATCACCAGTTGCTTACTCTCCACATGTGATCTGGTTGTTTGGCTTGTCTTGAGTTTTTCACTATTGAACATCATTTGGCCTTTTACCTTCGATAAACAACATGTTAAAACATGACTCTCTCATGTGGGTCTTTCATGTTGTCAATGATATTGCAAATAATGCCCGAAATGGTTTTATACAGTTGATAGATCGCGGCTTGCTTGTGCTTTAATACAATAGAATCCACAGTAACATCCCTGTGAGTCTCTACCATGTTCTCCGTTTCGCGCGCGTCCTTCCGCGTTCATTAACTCGAATAGAGACATGCCGTTCTCCTGGTTATCTTGAGACCATTCATAGTTTTTAATAATGCTCATCATTGTTGGGTGCAAACGAAGGAGGTATTCGGCTCTCGCAAAGTCTTCATCTTCGCAAACCAATTCACCAGTTTTTAAAAGATTTTTAATTGCAGTATTCATTTCTTTCCTTTGACTATCTAATGTTGCGAGGGCACTCATGATAACCTCTCCTTTACATCTGCCCCTCGGATATACTTGCTATGGTTGACGAAAAACAAGTCAAGCAGCGATATATAAAAAGCCGCTTCTTGACTTGTTTTTTGACTTTTTTCAAACATCGAATGGATAACGTTCGTTGTTTTTGTACTTTCACATTTAACCAGTTTGGTCATTGTTTTCAAACCATCATTTTAATCCATTATACATAGCGTTTAATAATGTACCCGTACTGTCTTGACTGTATTCCCAGAAAAAAACTCCGCCCAAGTCTTTTGTTTTGACATAACTTGTTTTATTAGTGATTGAAGTAGGGTCGTCATAGGTGATGAATGTATTGCCGTTAAACAGATAAGGAGCCTTTGCGCTATCGTCCCAATAACGGGTATAGCCGTTAAGATTAATATAGTTATTAACTAAATCGGTATAAAGAGGCGTGCTTGAACTTCCGGCACCAGCTTGGAAAAGCCCATTATTTGCATTGGCCACATTGGTCCACATGTGTGCATAGAAAGCTGCCCCGATATTGATTTTATTTGCCGGTACGCCATAACTGAGAAATGATTGTACACTTTTATCGATACTGATATCGTTCGTATTGCCCGCTGGCGTATACAAATTCGTATGGTGCGCGGTAGTACTATCCCAACTTCCATGGAAATCATAAGTCATAATATTGATATAATCTAAATATTGCGGAATATTATTGATTTCCACATCATTAAAGTAAGACTGAGTAGCGCCTGCTGCAATCGATAGAATATAATGTTTTCCGTCGATAGTACCTTGAGAATCCAATGCTTGGCGCAATTTGGCCAATAGTAATGTGAAATTTTGCTTGTCTTCCGGTCTTGCGGTAATGCCCGCTTGGGAATCTGTCGGGAATTCCCAATCCAGATCAATGCCGTCGATGTTATTGGATTTAATGACGTTTACTGCACTATTGGCAAAAGTGGTTCGAGAAGCGTCCGTAAGTGCAGCATCGGAAAAGCCATTTGCCCCCCAACCGCCAACAGAGAGAATCACTTTCAAATTCGGATTTTGCGATTTCAAACCGACCAATCCCGATAAGTTACCACTGTTTGCACTAATCTGATTATTTGAAATGGATCCAAAGGCATTATTGATATGCGTTAATTTGGTGGCATCGACGCCTGATGCGGTATAAGCATAACCAATAATTCTTTTGGACGTTGTTGGCGTTGGCGTTGGTGTGGAACCAGATGTAAAGTTCAACCAATTCACGTTAAATCCTCCGGTAGACGCATAAACCCTTAATGTTTGACTGCCTGCCGTTAAACTCACATTAGCATTTACTGTTGTCCAAGCCTGCCACCCTCCCGTATTCAGTACGTTGATCGTGGTTAATACAGTGCCCGCACCATTCTTCAATTGGAGCTGACCCGTCGAATTGATGCTCGCTACTCGGAATCCAACGGTATACGTGCCCGCGCTTTGCACATTGACACTGTAATCCATCCAATCCCCGGTATCGATATAGCCTACATTAAGACCACCGCCCGTATCGGTTGTCGTTTCCGTTTGTATGCCGCTCATCGCACTGTAGCTTTCGGCTTCAATTTTTCCTGGAATAACCGCTCCGCTTGGAGTTGGTGTTGGTGTTGGTGTTGGTGTTGGTGTAGAACTAGTGGTAAAGTTCATCCAATTCACGTTAAATCCTACGGATGATGCATAAACTCTAAGCGTTTGACTGCCTGCCGTTAAACTTACATTGGCGTTTACTGTTGTCCATGTCTGCCACCCGCCCGTATTCGGTACGTTAACTGTAGTTAATATGGTGCCCGCACTATTCTTCAATTGGAGTTGACCCGTCGAATTGATGCTCGCTACACGAAATCCAACGGTATACGTGCCTGCACTTTGGACACTGACACTATAATCCATCCAATCGCCGGTATCGATCCAGCCCACATTCAAGCCGCCGCCGGTATCGGTAGTCGTCTCCGTTTGTATGCCGCTCATCGCACTGTAGCTTTCGGCTTCAATTTTCCCTGGAATAGCCGCTCCGCTCGGTGTTGCTGTTGGTGTTGGTGTTACTGTTGGCGTTGCTGTTGGTGTCCCACCCGTTTGTAGTGACCATAATGCCGGAGTACTAGGCGGTTCCCAGCCTACTTGTGAAGTGTGTGCTTGAATACAGGAGTAAGTGCTTCCGCTATACGTAACCAAATTGCCTGCA
>JAQBPR010000163.1 GCA_028287395.1 Bacilli bacterium | reverse complement strand
GCGGCCTGACCTTCCGCCATCCCATTCGGCAGCACTCTGGCACTGCCATGCGCCAACGTATCATAGCTCGCTGAACGCCCCACTACCAGAAGACCATCTACCTTTAGCGGAACAATGCTGCGAAAAGGAATCGCATATTTGTCCGGAGCTAAAACAACCGTACCTTTATCACTAGGGTCTATGGGCTGAAGATCACTTTCATAGGAACCAAAGGCTATCCGATCCCATTGATCTTTATTTTCTAACAAATCAATAATATTGAGGCGATACTCCCCTTCCATATGACGGGTTTCACGAACATATAGCTCAGGGGCCGTTCCATCCAATTCGATATTTGCGAATTCCGGATAGGTTTTTTTCATAAAATCCACTACATACGGCAGCTCTTTTTGCCCTTGCTGAATCGCTTCCTGACGCGAATTAGCATCGAAACTATCTATATTATAAAGCAGCAATGAATTTATAAGGATTGTTCCGTCATTTTGGCGACCTATATTCAGTCCTCGCATACTTGCCAGTTTTGGATCAAGCGGCTGATATGCACGCATACCTGAATATCCCCAAGCTGACATCTTGTTGGCACCTGTAGCGCCTGTGCCATCATTTAGCCGTTTACCAATTTGCTTCCATACTTCATCTGTCACATTCTTCACCCGAAACACTAAAGTTACCGCCATCTTTGATTGGCTGTCCCCCAGGTCCTCACGTCCAAATGTAAACGGAACACCTGCTGCATAAGCAATATCTGCATCTTGCGTTGCATCGATCACTGTGGCCGCATTTACCTTCAGCTGCTTCCCGTCCTGCTCAGTAATTGTAAGACCCTTGATCATTTTGTTACCGTTCGACCCTGATTCTGTGATCGGCTGCATTTCTTTAGTTTGCATCAGCAAATCTATGTTTTTCTCTTTGCGTACCAAATCATAAAAGGCATTCGCCGCAGTATGCACATCGAAGGAATCCCCCTCTATCATCCCATACCACTCCGAAAAAATACCCTGATTCAAAACATGTCGTTTGCCGTCCGCAGTAAGTGCATTGTTATCGTGATCCGCGTCCATATCGATCGTATTTAACCAACCCAGCGTCATTAAACCGCCAAGAATTTGGCGATCCTTCCCATCCACAAGCAGCGTTTTCAACCCATTTCGCGCCGCCGATACAGCCGCTGTTATTCCTTCAGGATCAGTCCCCACAACAATGACATCATATTTATCTTTAACTTTAGCAACGGATTTCACTTTCAGCAGTTCGGCTTCCCTTACTGAAACGGTCTGTATTCCGCCATGATTGGACTTATAAACCAGCCAACCACCACCGAAAACGCACAAAAACAAGAATGTGACTAATAAAATAATCCAACGTTCGCGCCTCATCGACACACCTCAACATGTAATTTATATTTTGTTCCAGCTTCGTTTCTACTGCCACATCGCCTGTATCTATGGGAAACTCTACGCCAATCATAAAGCGAAGATTAGGCTCTTTGGATTCATTCAATCTATTTAAGTTTACCATGAATGCCATAGATTAATCCAAACTTTAAAGCTATAATTCTCCAACCCGGGTAAAAACGTCAGAATCGCATATTAGCGTAAAGTTTTTCGCGGGTTATACTTCATTTGATCGTGGATTATACCTGTTAAAGGTTGAATTTCATCTTCAGCTAATAAAAAAGCTGAACCAATCGATTCAGAAAAATCATTTTGCAACAGATTTTTTTCAGCCTGCAGCACTATTTTTTCCTTGGTGGATTGACGCATTTGAGCTTGCACTCCTTGGGGTTTTGCTGATATTGTCCCCTTGAGAAAAAAAAATAACCGCTTCAATAAAATTCGAACAAATTTATTCTAGATATTCGCGCTCGCTCTGGCTCTTGACTAAAGCCGCTAAATATTAGTAAAATAATGTTAATCATTCATAATGATAGCACGTGAAGCACACGCCGCTTTCTTGAATCAGCATCTGCTGGTCTGGGAGCGGCTTTATTATATTTAACGGGAGGTAGGCGGTATGAGCTTCGAATTTGCTTATAGTGAATTTATTAAATTTCACGAGAAAAAGCTGCGAGGAGAATCACTTAGGAGATTAAAAGAGGGTCACGGTTATGCTGAAAAGTTATTTTTAGAGCAAGTCTGGTGGCCGGCCTTCGGGCATTTTGAAAACTTATATCCAGAGTATGAAATATATGACTTTCGAGACGGGATCCGTTTTATTGATTTTGCTTTACTTCGTGACTCGCATCATCTAGCAATTGAAATTGACGGGTATGGACCCCATTCGCAAAAAATGAGTCGATCGCAATTTTCAGATCAATGGATGCGTCAAAATCACCTGATCATTGATGGCTGGAAAATCCTTCGATTTTCTTATGATGACGTTAAAGAAAGACCTCGTATGTGTGAGCAGCTTATTCAACAATTTATGGGAAAATGGTTTAGTAAAAGTTTAAAGGAACCTGGACAACTCTCGTCTGAAGAGAAAGACATTTTACGACTTTCATTACGCTTAAAACAAAGCATCACCCCAAAAGATGTATGTACTCTCTTAAATATCGAACAGCAAAAAGCACGAAAACTTTTGCACGCCCTGATAGAAAAACAATTCCTCGTACCTGGAGGACGAGGAAGACAGCGCTTATATTGCTACAAATTATCCAATGTAATTTCTACCGCCGATCTTGGGATGTAAGACAATATAGCTACTGTCCAAATACCTTCTAAGCTATTGCAACGATGAATTACATCGTTACAGAAGCCATTATCTACGTTTATGCTCTCCAACGATGAAAAACATCGTTACAGTCCAAACAATCAGCATTTATATGCCTTCTACGCTATTGCAACGATGAATTACATCGTTACAGAAGCCATTATCTACGTTTATGCGCCCTAACGATGAAAAACATCGTTTCAGTCCAAACAATCAGCATTTATATGCCTTCTATGCTATTGACCAGAAGCTATCGACTATCCAAAATCAACGTGACAGGTCCCCAATTTGTAAA
>JAQBPR010000154.1 GCA_028287395.1 Bacilli bacterium | reverse complement strand
TGTACGACCACATTAGCCCCGCATGCAGCCAAGGTCCTTACCATTACTCTACCTAGCTGGCCTGTTGCTCCTGTAACAAGTACTGTTTTATCCTTTAAATCAATTTCCACAAATTCACTCCCCTTTGCCTAATCCTACCATAAAACAGAAACTATTCGATAAAAAATTCAAAATCGAATTCAAAGAACGAGGTTATGCTGATGTGATTTTGCCTAAACTTTTTTCTTATGTATTTTTTTGTCCATTAACCCCAACTTTTCCGCAACCAGATGTGTCGTACTTGCTTGCAGCAGCAATGTCATTAAAATAGCCACAAAAACGACGGCTGACAGCAGCTTTCCATCAGGTAAATTAGAACCTGCCACTATCCCTACAAGTGCTGCGGCAATAACCCCCGTTTCACGTGTCCAAAAGAAAAAGATCACTTCTTTAGATGTCCATTGCGCCGTTCGATCAGGTAATAAGCTGGCTAAAACGGTTAGAGGCCTTGCAATGAACATAAACACAAGGCTCACTAAAATACCTAACCAGCCATACTGCTTCAACACGGTAAAATCGACCTGGCTGCCGAGTAAAATAAAAATGAGCATGCGTAATTTTAAACTAATTGTATCCATAAATTGATGGGTAGCATGCTCCTCTTTAGGGAGAATAGTAAGCTTAAACGAACGCGCATTACCAATCATCAGACCTGCTGTAAACACCGCCATAAAACCGCTCGCATGAATCTGCTCTGCAATTAAGTAGGCACCTAAAACAGTTAGAAGGACAACCATAGGTGTAAACTCCCGCAAAAGCCCTCGATCATTTTCAGAGATTAAGAAAGCTGCAATGAATCCGACGATGCAGCCTACAATAATGCCTCCGCCAGCTAACTGGAGAAATTGCCATCCTATGGACCATCCATTCACCGCAAGCCCCGATGTAAGCAACCCGAATACAACCGTCGTCATAATCGCACCCGTCGCATCTGTAAAAGCGGACTCTGCAATAACCGTTTGCGCAACCTTACGATTAATCGGATACTTTTGAAAAATCGGCACTAATGCAGCTGGGTCTGTAGAGGCCAGAATTGCCCCGAGCAATAACGCCACCGTGAACGAAATGTGAAATATAAGCACAGCAGCTCCTGCTACTACGAAAGCAGTAATAACTACGCCTAACGTAGACAATAAGCTAATGGTTCGCCAAACTCGTTTCAATACGTCCAAATGTGTAATAACCCCGCCATGAAAAATAATAAAGCACGCTCCAAAAATCAAAACCATTTGATTTAAAGTAGATGTGGCTGGGATATGAATGACGGAGAAAACAGACGGATTAAACATAATCCCGATGATGATATACAAAACGACATCAGGCAAACCCAGTTTTTCTGCCAATTTTCCGCCGAGTGTACCTATTAGAAAAATAATAAAAAAAGAAAGCAATAAGTTTTGCGCCAATAAGAACGTTTCTGAATGCATAATTCCCTCCACTATTTACAAAGATAAACGGCTGCTCCGTCCAAATGACAAAAAGAAGCCTTTGGTGACAGGCTCCTCCACTTATCCAATATGATTCTATACGTCATTATACGGTAACTTTATCCTTGTATCAACTTCAAACATCCTAGTGCAGCTATTTAACCTCAAAGGAGCTTTTTAACGAAACAATGCGATTAAATACCGGATTAACTGGTGTACTCAGCTTCGAATCCACGTTAAAATAACCGTGGCGGAAAAACTGGAATTTCTGCTGCGCCTGTACTCCGCTCATATTAGGCTCAACAAAACCTTGTAAAATCTCCATCGAGTTCGGGTTGATGTAGTCCAAAAACGTCTTGCCTTCCTCCTGTTCTACATCAAAAATCAAAGGCTCAAACAAGCGGAATTCGGCTGGCACGGCATGATCAGCATCAATCCAATGAATCGTCCCTTTCACTTTACGACCGGTAAAGCCTGAACCGCTCTTCGTTTCTGGGTCATACGTACAGTGAATTTCCACAACATTCCCTTGTGCGTCCTTGATAAATTCATTGCATTTAATAAAATAAGCATTTTTCAACCGCACTTCATTCCCCGGAAAAAGTCGGAAATACTTGTTTGGCGGGTTTTCCATGAAGTCGTCTTGCTCAATATAGATTTCACGGGAAAAAGGAATTTGGCGGTGCCCCATTTCCGGATTTTCCGCATTATTCTCCGCTTCCATCATTTCGGATTGACCCTCTGGATAGTTTGTAATCACCACTTTTAACGGTTTTAGCACAGCCATGGTCCGCAGTGCCTTCAGCTTCAAATCCTCACGGATAAAATGCTCCAGCATCCGCTCATCGACTTGACTGTTGCTTTTGGTCACTCCGATTTCGCGAGCAAATTGGCGCATGGCTTCAGGAGTATAGCCCTTTCTGCGCAAACCGGAAATCGTCGGCATCCGCGGATCATCCCAGCCGTCGACAGCTTTCTCATCCACGAGCTGCTTCAACAAACGCTTGCTCATCACGGTATTCGTCAAATTAAGCCGCGCAAATTCATACTGCTTCGGTTGACTTGCCATCTCACATTCTTGAATCACCCAATCGTACAGAGGACGATGGTCTTCAAATTCCAACGTACAGATCGAATGCGTCACCCCTTCAATCGCATCGCCAAGCGGATGGGCATAATCGTACATCGGATAGATACACCAGGCATCCCCTGTATTATGATGCGTAGTATGTGCAATACGGTAAATAACCGGATCTCGCATATTCATATTCGGTGACGACATATCAATTTTGGCGCGAAGCACCTTCGTTCCATCGGCGAATTCTCCTTGGCGCATGCGTTTGAACAAGTCCAGATTTTCTGCTACAGAACGAGCACGATATGGACTTTCTTGTCCAGGCTCCGTTAATGAGCCGCGTGTCGTTCTCATTTCATCTGCAGTCAGCTCGCATACATAGGCTTTTCCTTTTTCAATCAGCAAGATTGCGCGATCAAACATCTCCGCAAAATAATCCGAAGCAAAAAACAAATCATCCCATTCAAAGCCCAGCCAGCGCACATCTTCCTTAATCGATTCTACATATTCAGTATCCTCTTTGGACGGATTCGTATCGTCAAAACGAAGATTGGTTCTTCCATTAAACTCATCGGCTAGCTCAAAGTTAAGACAAATCGACTTGGCATGTCCAATATGCAAATAACCATTAGGCTCCGGTGGAAACCGCGTGACGATTTCTGTGACTTTGCCGGTTTGAATATCTTCGATCACGATATTTTTAATAAAATTGGTTGTCGTTGGCTTGTTCTCCAAGGGGTTACATCCTCTCCAGCATAAAATCCATCTATTTCTGTATACATACTATCATACACAAAATCGCATGCAAATATAATAGTTTTCAACAGCAAAAAAGCACGATTTCCTCCAATCGAGGTCACCGGCTTTTTTGGTCATCTGATCATCCTAATTTACTGCAATTGAAATGACTCCCATACCTTCTTTAGGGCATCCTCATTTTGCGGGGTATGTACCGCGTCATTGAGATGCAAGGTCAGCGTATAGACGATATTATTTTTTGTGAAAATATAGCGAGTTTCCTTATACGGCGCTTCTTTAGTAATATATGATACCTCTTCTTTCTTAACGGTGACATCAAAGCGTTTTTCATCAGAAACGATATATTTGTAATCCTTGTCGTTGGCTGCGTTTTTCTTATCCGCATCCTCATTCTTCTTCAATACATCTTCTAAACTGCTGTTATCATCCGCATGAATGTCAAAATTACCGCCTGTGAAATAATAGTACTCAAAGGGAGAATCTTTTTTCGCCCCATAATTACTCGTAATCCATGTTTCTGGAACCTGAACGGTATATTTGAATTTTTTGTTACTATAAGCGATGGTCGCATTGGGTACAATCAGATCCTCTTCGTCCTGAATCACGCCCAATGATGAGTCCATCGCTGTTTTATCAATTTTAACCGAGCCGATGACTTGATCTTGAAGTTTTTTTACATCCGAATCTGCAGCCCCTGCAGAAAATGTAAATTCGAATTTATATTTGTATTTATCTTTGATCACATAGAACGTATTTGTCTTTTCCCAATCCTTGCCCATTGCTGCGGAAAACTGGTTGCTCTTCGCTGGCGCATCCGCAATCATCAAATCACTTAACCCGCCTATTTTGCGATATTCCTCCACATAGCTGTCTTTAAATAATTGCTCCTGTCGAGAAGCCCATTGCTTCAATGTATCACCCGAAGAGGCCGATGTAATCTGCACATTTAACGAGCTCTCTTCTTCTTTATCGGAAAAACTCAAATTATCCCCATCATAGGAAGGCGTCCATTCCGAAGGAAGCTCAAACGAAACACCGTAGTCGCTTGTTATCGTTTTGGTATCCTTGAAAGCAGAAATATCTTTGAGCGATTTATTCGATTTATCGAAGGACAATGTAAAACTATTCAACAGCTGCAAATAGCTGTTCAGCTTAAACGGATTTTTAAAGTTTTCTTCTTTCATGACAAAAAGCGTCACATAGTAGATTCGATCTTCTTTATGGTAGGCGTGGGTTATATAATATCCGTCACTATTAATCTTTCCGGAAACTAAAGCGTAAGGCATGCTTGCATCATTCACGTACCTTTTCTCCAGCAATTTCCCTTGCGATTGATTGGCTGCTTTACGCAACAATCCATTGATCGATAAATCCTTGCTTTCCTTATCATCGACTTGAATCGTTAAGGCAAACTCACCCTTTGCATCACCAAACACATTTCTTCCTTGCCCATAAGCATCCGTATTCACTAAACCGGCCGGATAATTCATCGACCAGCCATTATGGCTATCGCCAATTTGCGTTTTCCCCTGATCCGTGTCAATATAGGCTCCGTCTTGAGCCTGTTTATATACTGTCCCCGTTGTATCTTCTCCTAAGGTCACCTCGCGAACTATGTCTACATTATCCGATTTCATCGTCAGCTTCACGATGTCGCCTGGTAAGAACTGTTTCAATGCTTCATTCAATTCTATTATTGTATTGATGGGGATATTGTTTAACAAGGATAATGTATCCCCTTGTTTAACCCCAGCTTTAGCTGTCGGCGAATCCGGTTCAACATAGGATACCTTTAACGCCGCTTGGGTCGGCAAACCAACCACTGCTTCCCAGCCCTCTTCCAATTCCATACCCAGATAAGGACGCTTCACCTTGCCATAAGCAAGAAACTGCTTCAACACGTATTGAACCGTATCCACCGGAATCGCAAAGCCCAAGCTATCGACACCAACCTCACTGTATTTTAAAGCATTGATTCCAATAACCTCGCCCTTCATGTTGAGCAGAGCGCCGCCGCTGTTACCCGCATTAATGGCCGCATCCGTTTGCAGCAAGAGATACTGCGAATTAACCGTACGTTCCATCCCACTGACAATACCTTGAGTCACCGTATTCCGCAGTGCAAATGAAATCGGTGTACCTATAGCCAATACCGGGTCACCCACTTGAATAGCGGATTGAACTCCAAAAGTAGCCACAGCTAAGCCTGTCGCGGAAATTTTCACTAAAGCTAAATCGCTTTCTTCATCAAAATGTGTCGTTTTCCCTGGATATGATTTACCGTCTGATGTCACTACAGTGATACTCTTCATATTTTTAACGACATGCGCATTGGTCAGAATCACTCCATCCGCACCCACAATCACGCCTGTACCATGCGCTAAATCAAAACGATTGCTCGAATTATCCGTGCTGTTACTGCCCGCTTCTGTCGACTTGCCAATGATAGCTACAACAAAAGGGGTTGCCTTCGCAATCACTTGCGGTACGGTCAATCCACTTGAATTGTCTGCCGCATAGGCCGATTTATTCCATTGTAATGATACAAAAGATAGTAAAACAGCAGCTAAGACAAATACCATAATACTTAATTTCTTTGTACGACCAACTCTGACTAATCTCATGTGCCACGCCCTCTCTTGAATAACAAATCTTACCCTATGAATCTACCATGGTAATTTTTGCCTTGTCAATCACCTTTATCATAAAAATGAGGCTTTATCCTCTGTTTTTAAGCGCTTTTGGCTATTCCAATTATTAAAAATCGACTATAATGGACATTATACGACAAAATATTCCAGCTGAACAAAT
>JAQBPR010000150.1 GCA_028287395.1 Bacilli bacterium | reverse complement strand
ACATCCAACGGATGTGGCTTTTTGTTTTGGTGGAAACTCTTAGGGGGATTGAACCCCGAGGTTCGTGCGCGCGGACGGAACTAGAGGTGGAGGAGCACGGCGTCTGAATCTAACGCTAAAATCACCTGTGAGAAAACGTCGTTAGCCTTCAGATCAAAGATTCATACATGCCCTGGACAATTCCACCATATATAAGACTCTAGCTGCCTTTTTTGATGTACTGGCTGACAAAAAGGGGAAACGAAACGCATTTTTTCAAACGTCTTTGCACGCCATGATCCTAAGTTATGGGCATTGTAACAAACATTGGGGAGAGCGCATCACTGGAAGCGGAAAGTTGAAAAATAAAGTAGCAATTGTTACAGGCGGGGATAGCGGAATTGGGAGGGCTGTCGCCATTGCCTTTGCAAAAGAAGGGGCTGATCTTGCAATTGCCTACCTAGACGAACACCAAGATGCGGCCGAAACGAAGCAAATCATAAGCAATCTTGGCCGTCATTGTCTATCCATTGCGGTAGATCTAAGAAAGGAGGAATCTTGCCATTACGTTGTGGAGGCAACTTTAAAAACTTTTGGACGATAAAGCAGCTTTACCTCATTTAACTACAGGAAGCTCTATCATTAATACGACTTCAGACACTGCTTATTCTGGATCAAGCCATATGATTGATTATACAGCTACGAAAGGAGCTGTTGTGTCCTTTACCCGTTCTTTATCCCTTTCGCTTGCCAACCAGGGAATTCGTGTAAACGCGGTAGCGCCTGGTCCGATCTGGACACCGCTGATCCCATCCGCATTTACAGCTGAAGAGGTAAAAACCTTTGGAACAGAAGTACCTATGAAACGACCAGGGCAACCGTTTGAATTGGCACCTGCCTATGTGTTGCTAGCTTCGGATGATTCTTCTTACATATCAGGCCAAATTCTTGTCGTGAATGGCGGTTCGATCGTTACCTGATAACTGAGAGAGGGTTGAGGATATATGGTTAGATCGCATCTTAACCGAAGTAAATATAAGTGATACTTTTTCTAGAATGGTCCATTCCAAATTAATAACTTAATACTCACTGTGATTAATTCCTCTGTTCCAAAAACATCTCTTAAAATTATGGGCAGTGTAACTAGCCATTGCGGGAGAGCGCATCGCTGGTGTTTCCAACGGATCAAGCGGAATTGAAAAGTTTCCACGGTAATTGACACAGCCAGATACCGGGGACTATTCCGCATGCGCATACAAAGAGTTAAAGCAGAGTTACCGGCGGATTTTTATAAAGAGCCTTATATGCTAATAGACTGAGTCATATACCGTGGCATATACCGTGGCATATGAAATCTAACCTACATATACTTTTAGTAGTTTCTTATGAAAGGGGAAAACGAATATGGCAGATGGAATAACCGGTCTGACAGGACAAACCGGCCCCCGGGACCCGGGCGATTGCTCAAGTGGTACGATTTCATAGAAGTTCCTGATCGTATGATATCTGGCGGACCGGCTATTACAACATTTATACATCCATCCCAGCCTAACACGTTTGGTCCAAAAGTTCCCATAGATCTATTGTCAATCACCATGGATCAAATCGATTCTAATACGGTGACAACAACTTTTAAATGTTCGGATACAGGGATTTCCGGTACGACGGTTTTTTTGTATCGTCGTCGATGGGAGGATTCCCTACGCCAATTACCACCTTCTCCTCACCGACCGTTACTGAGGTTCATTTTAGCGGTGAAGTTATTGACCAGAAATGTAATATTTGGAAATAAGAAAACGGGAGAGTTGGAGACATGACAGATTTATTCTTTAGAGAGAATGGGACATTTACAATTGTTCAATTTACGGATTTACATTGGAAAAATGGTGAACCTGAAGATCTTCGGACATACTCGCTAATGAAACTCATTTTGCAGCTGGAATCGCCCGATTTAGTTATTTTTACAGGGGATGTCATTAGTGAGGAATGTGAAGATCCATTTGATTCTTACAGAAATGCTATCAAAGTAGTAGAGGAGTTTAATATTCCGTGGGCAGCTGTTTTTGGAAATCATGATGCGGAAGAAAAATGTACAAAAGAAGATTTGATTCGTTTGCAACAAGAACATCAATATTGTTTAACAGAAACTGGTCCTGAATTAGATAATAGATTTGGAAATTATATGTTTCGAATTAACTCCAAAAAATACAATACTCCACTTGCTGCATTGTATATGTTTGATTCAGGAAGCTACTTAGATCATCCAGTGGGTGGCTATGAATGGATTATGCATAAGCAAATAGGTTGGTATAAGGAAAAATCCAAGCAATTAACAGAATACAATAAGGGGATTCCATTATTGTCCTTAGCGTTCTTCCATATTCCTCTTCCTGAATACAACGAAGTATGGAACTACCATACGTGCTATGGTGATAACTACGAAGGAATGGGTTGTCCTGAAGTCAATTCAGGTCTTTTTGCTGCGTTTCTTGAAATGGACGATGTCAAAGGCATCTTTGTTGGTCATGACCACATTAATGATTTTTGGGGAGAGTTACACGGAATTAATCTTTGTTATGGAAGGGCGACAGGGTACAACACTTACGGAAAAGAAGGATTTCCTCGTGGAGCACGGATCATTCGTTTAGAAGAGGGAGAAGACTCTTATAAATCGTGGATCCGTCTGGATGATGGTACGAAAATTGTTAACCAACCAGAGCATGCTCCTGAGCATGTTTGGAAACGGATTTAACATTAAAACATCTGTACAAAATATATATCGTTTTTTGTACAGATGTCCTGGTGTTTATCGCTCAACAATACTGAAGAAGACAAACTGAACAGGAAAAACAACAGCGTAGGCTCCAACTGTGATAAACATGCTGATCAAGGTCGAGCCGATTTTACTAAAATTTTAGCACAGCGAGAATACTCTTGGTCTTCGTTGCAATATAGAACAGCTCCGCCGACCCACCTACGACGGTTGTTGCTACGTTTTATTTCTCCATTCGATTTCACCCCGCGTATCTGAACTTAACGACACATGCATTGGGAAAATGCTTTTTTATAAATGTTCTGGCGGCTACTTTCGGGCTATATTTCATCTAACCATCACTCTGATTACAGAATATGTAGGAGACCGAATAGAGGTTAATCATCATTCTGGTAATCCAACAACAATTTGATTCATGGCACGACAATAGGGCTGCGAATAAGCCGCTCAGCTCATAGAAACGGCCAAAAAAAGGCCAGCCAGAACTGACTGGCTGACCTGATAATACGCGATCCAAATCCGACAACTGCGATCATTTGTATTCGGACCTTTCATGACAATGACCCAATTAAATTATGAATCCGCTGGCAAGAATGATGACCAAAAGAATAAAGATAACCAAGACAAAGGCGAAATGACGTCCAAATCCGGCAATTGCGCTCATTCGTATTCACTCCTTTCAAACGAGATACTATATATTATATTTTTTTATTTCGGAAATGGTTGGGTAAATGCTATATCTAAAAGACTATTTTTATGACCAAACATAGAAAACTAGATAGAAACGGCCAAAAAAAGGCCAACCAGAACTGACTGGCTGACCTGATAATACGCGATCCAAATCCGACAACTGCGGTCATTTGTATTCGGACCTTTCATGACAAGACCCTATTAAATTATGAATCCGCTGGCAAGAATGATGACTAAAAGAATAAAGAGAACCAAGATAAAACCAATATGACGTCCAAATCCGGCAATTGCGCTCATTCGTATTCACTCCTTCAAACGAGATACTATATTTTATTTTTTTATTTTGGAAATGCTTGGGTAAACGCTATACTAAAAGTCTAATTTTATGACCAAACTTAGAAAATTAGATTTTAAGCCTTGGTTATAAGCCCTGTCAATTTATGAAAAGAAGCTACGGCAATTCATTTCAGGGAACACATTTCAAGTTTGGCCGAAACAGCCGCAATGTCCCCTAAAAGTCAATAAATTGACCATCTTTGAGCGATAGAAAATGGTCAATTTTTTGTGTGGATGAATGTCTGTGTGCTACTTTTTCATCATCATTTTCATCATATTTTCAAGCTGCTCAATATTACCGGTTTTTTTCACGGCTTTAATAATTTCGTTGGCGGTTTCATTGCTGACCGGGATATTTACGAGTTTCGAAACCTTGTCAATCTGCTTTCGAAGTTCTGCTCCATCCTGCATCGTTTTTTTGTTTATTCCACTTGCTATTGTTTTTACGGCTTGTTCAGACAATTGTTTCCCCGTTGCTTTTTTTACCGCATTC
>JAQBPR010000102.1 GCA_028287395.1 Bacilli bacterium | reverse complement strand
TACGAAGAATATTCGCAGACCCCATAAACTTAGCGACGTACTCGGAAACAGGCTCATTATAAAGTGTTTCGGGAATACCCACTTGTTCGCATTTACCATTTTTCAGTAGAACAATCTGATCTGCCATACTCATGGCTTCCATTTGATCATGGGTTACATAGATGACCGTCATTTCAAGCTGCTTAAAGATTCGGACCAATTCATAGCGCATTTCTTCCCGAAGACCTGCGTCCAGACTAGATAATGGTTCATCCATTAAAATTAAGTGCGGCTTAGGTGCAATGGCACGAGCCATTGCTATTCTTTGTTTCTGTCCTCCGGATAATTCATGAGGATACCTTGTAAGATACCCCTCCATATGGAAAATACTTAGCGTTTCAACGACACGTTTTTTTAATTCGTTTCCCTTTATTCCACGAAGCTTAAGCCCAAATGCAACATTCTCAAATACATTCATATGTGGCCACAATGCAAAATCTTGAAAGACCATCCCTATATTTCGTTTCTCAGGGGGTGCTTCTCTTCCTGATTCTGACACTACAATGTCATCAATAATTATCTTACCCCCGTCAATCGAAACCAAACCTGCTATGGCTTGTAGCAGTGTTGTTTTTCCACAACCAGAAGGACCTAATAACGCTAAAAAAGTACCTTTTTTAATTGAAATGTTTATTCCAGATAAGACTTGCTTTTCCCCAAAACTTTTATGGACGGATTGAATTTGTAATCCCATCTTATAGCCTCCTTTCAGTTTCTAATTGATTAGCAGGACCTTGGGTAGACACCTGCACCTGTGACGCTTGTCTTTCAACAAGCAAAATGTCTTGTACAGATCGTTCTGAAATAAACTTGTTCACTCGCCTCAAACCATAAATCATAAGCTGCCCTAATCCATATATAACCAAAACTAATATAATTGATAGAACGGTAAGTGCTGCACCGCTCTCCACCCTTAGCTCATTATAGAATTTTACAATAACAACAGGCAAAAGCATTTGACCTGGCGGATAAAGAAGCTCAGAAGCAGGCAATTCGAACATCAGATGACTAAATATAAGAAACAAGACAGAAATGCTAGTTCCTGAAACCAAAGGCAACAAAATCTTGCGAAACAGTGTAAATATCCCTGCGCCATTCACTTTACCCGCATCTAATAAAGAAGGACTTATTTGTGTAATAGCCGCAATCTGTAAGCGAATGGAATTCGGCAATGAGCCTGCGAGATATACTAGATAAACGCAAAATAATGTCCCGTATAGATTCAAATGCAGGGGTAATAAATAGGGTGCGTTCCAGGCAAACACAAATCCTGCGGCTAAAACTATACCCGGAATCGCAAGGGTCGACATTGTAATCGTATATAAAATTTTTGTGCTAAATCCCGAATCTCTTTGAATGACAAACGCGAGTCCAATGCCAATGAAAGTAGCAACGATAGCTGCGCCCGAAGCAAGAAGCAATGATCTGATAATCGCTTGGTAAGATTCGCTACCGTGTCTCAATGCATCACCGTAATTTTGCAGCGTTAAATTTGAAATGATAAATCCATGATTTGAGTTTTTCATGAAGGAGCTTAGGACTTCACCACCCAAAGGTATAAAATAAGCAACGAAGATAAACGAATACGCAACAATTGTCCAAATAATAGACTTTGAACTCACCTGACGGAAAGGACGTATTTGATTTTGAATTATACTATAAGAACCCTTGCCAAGTATCAACTTTTGGCTCCATAATGCAAGTGCAATGACCCCGATTAAGACGAATGACAATGCGCCTACCTGTGAAAAATTTACAGGCATCTGATTCAGTGCTGTAAAAATTGAATAAGTGAGCAAAGGAATGTGAGCTTGTGGGACAAGAGCAGATGCAAATCCAAAGTCACTGACTGATTCTGCAAAGGATAATGTTGCTCCAGCTAAAATGGCAGGAAATAAAAGGGGTATATTTATTTTCGTCCACACGAAGAACGATTTAGCACCCAGCGATCTTGCAGCATCTTCATAGTCTGAACCTAATCCGCGCAGTCCGTTTAATACCGATAAATAAACAACAGGAAAAAGTCGGAATGCCATTGCGAAAACAAGGCCGCCTGAAGTGAAAAACCAGTCGAGCCGACCATCCGGAATTCCGAACATTTCACTCAAAATTCCTTTATGCTGCATCGTCAACACCCATCCCTCAGCAACAAGATAAGAAGGTGTGAAAAAAATGAGCCAAATAAATAAACTAATTATTTTTTCTCCATGTATCCTTTTTCGATGCACTAACACTGCAAAATAAGTTCCAAAAATTGCAGTCAAAATAGCAGTTCCTCCACCAAAAAGCAGTGCGTTTAAAATCGCTTTATAGGTATAGCTATCTTGTATAGTGGTAATGAAAGATTGTAACGAGAATATATTAAAGCCCTCATCAAACAGCTTAGGAAATACACTTTGGAGAAGAATAGAACCCAAAGGATAAATAATAAGGCCCAGCAGCACGAATATGCTAGGCCAGATTAATAAAAGCTTTTGAAGTTGGGTTTTACTTAAACTATTTTTGAACAATGTTTTTTGTAAACCATTGTTTCACTTCATTTTCGTGCTCTGCACCAAAAACAGGATCTTCTGTGTTCCACTTGATTCCATCAGGACGTATGCCTTCTTTTCCTGGCGCTCCTTGAATAATAGATTGGAAGTAAGCATCGCCATCATCAGATGAGGAAGCGACCTTTTGACCTTCTACACTTAAAAGATAGTCTACAAACAGTTTAGCTGCTTCCATATGTGGAGCTTTAGCATCAATCGCGGCATTACTACTCAAAGTTGAAACACCGGATGCAGGATAAATGATTTTAAAAGGTTCTTTTTTATTGATCTTATCAATGATTGCTGAATCCTGAGCAAAAGCAAATTTCATTGTTCCTTTAGACAAATTTGTCAGCGTTGGACCATTGGAATCAAATACAGTTAAACCATTTCCTTTTAATTTTGTGAAAAAGTCTTCCCCTTGAGGAATTCCACCTTGTAATTGCATAAGTCCTAATACTGTTGTATAAGTTGGACCAGAAATGCTTGGATTATTCATAGCAAAGGTACCTTTAAACTCTGGTTTTAAAAGATCCGACCAATCCTTTGGCAGTGCCGCTGAGTCTTTTATTAATGTCGTATTATAACCAATTGCCGCTGCTGCAGTTACAGTTATCGGGAAATACGCATGGTCGCTTGGCAATAATTTTTTACCTAGATCGGTATAATTCGTTGTATTGGATGGTACAAAATCTTTATTTAACATGTCTTGATTATCAAGACCCTGCATGGAAGAAGGCCCGTCAAACCAAGCGACATCCCACTGCGGGTTCGATTTTTCCGCTTGAATTTTGGCTAATAGCGGCCCAGTTGAATCATCCACTAAATTCACCTTAATACCCGTTTTCTTTTCAAAAGCAGCTGCAATGTCTTTGTCGAAGCCTTCAGCTGAATAGAAAACCAATTCTTTGTCTTTAGGTGCAGCAGAGCTTTGTGCCGGTGCTGTAGAAGCAGTAGAAATATTAGAAGATGTAGATGCACTTGGAGCAGATGAATCTGTAGAAACATTTGATTTCACACCGCATCCTGAAGCAAGTATTGCAGTCATTGCGACTATCGAAACCATTCCAACCATTTTTAAATTTCTCATTAACATCCACTCTCCTAATATATTTGTCTTCATCACAAATTATAAGAGTTGAATGTAAAGCGAGATGCATAAACATGTTAAGAAATTATTAAATTGGTTGGTAAATATGTAAATTATTAGTAATATAAATAACCGTCTCTTGTTCTTATGGACGGCTAGAATTTGTTATGTTACATATATAAAGATGCTATAATAAATTCATCTAATATTTAAAATACTATAAACAGAAAAATATAACAACTGTTATTTTGTATCTGTTGTTACATTCTGGAGGTGTTGAACCTGAATTGGATTGTTTTCATATATAAAGTACCATCAGAACCGACAAAATATAGGGCTTCCATCTGGCGTGATATCAAAAAACTCGGGGCTTTGTATTTACAGGATGGTGTGTGTATTGTTCCCGATTCGGATGATGTACATTTATTTATTGGCTCTTTAGCTGAAAAAGTACAGCAGTGGGGAGGTCAAGAATTTACTTTTCAATCTTCTACTTTTTCTAAAGAAAAGGATCAGGAAATGATAAGTCAATTCAATGATGCAAGGAATGAAGAATATAAGGAGGTAATTTCGTGGATAAATCGTATGAAGGAATACATTGACGAAGAGGAGGAATGGGAGTTTAGCGAACAACAAGCGAATAAAGTGAGAGAAGAATTTCAAAAGTTATTACGACAATTTCAGACAATCGAAGCAAGGGATTATTTTGAAGCTAATCTCGGACGTGAGTTGCGTTTGATGATTGAGCAGTATCGCAAACGTTTGGTTCATCATTTTTAGAGAAATCAGAGGAGAGAATTTCTATGAAATGGGTAACAAGAGAACATGCGAATGTAGAACGAGTAGCATGTCCATGGTTGATCAAGCGTTATATAGACCCAGAGGCAACATTTGAATTTGTACCAGGGCACACTAATCCATCGACAATAGTCGATGGCATTCCCTATGATATGAAAGGTGTTGAAATGGGTCATCATAACGGTAGATGCAGCTTTGAATCCTTTTTGTTGAAATATGAATTGGATAGCGATCCTGCATTGGTTTTAATGGGGTCGGTTATACATGGAGCTGATATTCCTATTGACATCAATATTACACCGGACTCGGCCGGTTTAAGAGCGATAGCCTTTGGCTTTCATTATTTGGGAGTCGATGATCATGAAAAAATACAGTTACAAAGTGCCATGTATGATGCATTATATGCTTGGTGCCAGCGTAAAGTGGGAACGAATAAAGACGATTGAACGGGCCAGGCAGCTGATGCTTCACGTTCTCCAATAGCTGATAATAAGCAGGCAGTTTTTGGCCAGTCAAGCTAAACACTAGCGGACCAAAAAACGACGGTGCTATAAGAACCTTAAATAAACCGACTCTCGACCAAATCGAGTGCCGGTTTATTTATGTTTGTTCAGACATTTTTTTCAAACGAATTTGCAGAAATCATATGTTCCGGTTTTACAATTTGGTCAAATTCCGCTTCGCTTAATAAACCAGTTTGGGCCACGGCATCACGTAAAGTTATGCCCTCTTTATAAGCAAGCTTAGCAATTCTCGCAGCATTCTCGTAGCCAATATAAGGATTCAATGCGGTAACAAGCATTAAAGATTGATTTAAATACTTGAGAATGACCGCCTCATTCGCTTCTATGCCCATAAAGCAATTTTTGTTAAAAGAGATTAAGGCATCCGAAAGTAATCTCACGGATTGCAAAAAGCTATGAATGATCACAGGCTTAAAAACATTCAATTCAAAGTTTCCTTGGCTGGCGGCGAATCCAATGGTTGCATCGTTTCCCATCACCTGACAAGCCACCATGGTAACCGCTTCGCATTGTGTCGGATTTACTTTACCTGGCATAATCGAGCTTCCGGGTTCATTTGCCGGAATATGTAATTCCCCTAAACCGCAACGGGGACCACTTGATAACCAGCGTACGTCGTTTGCAATTTTCATAAAATCAGCTGCTAATGCCTTTAAAGCGCCATGCACATACACAAGTTCATCATGGCTGGTTAACGCATGAAATTTATTCAGAGCGGATGTGAATTTGGTTCCAAGCTGACACTCAAGCCCCTGCGCGACGAGCTCACCAAATCTGGGATGCGCATTTAAGCCAGTTCCTACCGCGGTTCCGCCAACCGCTAGCTCTCTTAAGCTATGAATACTTTCAGAGATCATGGCAGATGTTTTCTCCAGCATGCGATGCCACCCGCTTACTTCTTGACCTAATGTTAATGGTGTAGCGTCCTGCAGATGAGTTCTTCCAATTTTGATGATCGCTTCAAATTGTTTTATTTTCATAGCCATCGTGCTTTTTAATTGCTCGATTGCAGGTAGCAGCTGCCGTTCCAAAGCAATTACTGCCGCCATGTGCATAGCAGTTGGAAAGGTATCATTAGAGCTTTGCGACATATTCACGTCATCATTTGGGTGAACTCTAAGCGCTGACCCTTCCTTGGTTAAATGATCGTTCGCAAGATGGGCAATCACTTCATTGACATTCATATTCGATTGCGTGCCGCTCCCTGTTTGCCAAACCACAAGCGGAAAGTGATCGTCATAGCTACCGCTTATTATTTCATCGGCAGCTTTAGCAATTGCATTTTTCTTTTCAATGGATAGCTTTCCTAAACCATGATTTACTGCTGCAGCCGTTTTTTTCAAAATGACCAAGGCATAAATAAGTTCAATAGGCATGGTTTCCTTACCTATCTTAAAGTTTTCCAAGCTTCGTTGAGTTTGCGCACCCCATAATTTATCTGCGGGCACATAAACTTCACCCATTGTATCTTTTTCAATTCTATCGTTCATCGAATGCATCCCCGCTTTAGTCTAGAATATTCATCTAATTCATCTAGTTCCTCTGGTGTTATCGATTATTTTCTCCACATTTACTAAAATATATTTGCTCTATCCCTAATTAAACACAACTCGGAATAGTCAAACATATTATTTTAGAAGCCCATTGAATGAGAAAAACTGCCTTCCCTTACGATGAACAGGAACAGGCAGTTTTTATTTTCTCTTAACTCAAGGTAAAGAACGAACTGATTCAAATTTCATTAAATTGTTTAAATATACTATATCAAACATTGGATTAATGATTGTCCTCTGTGACATGTATACAAATCCAAAGGAGGTCTACACTATGGAAGTGAGACATCGAATTGATTTTTTTGACAGTGAAATAATTGTTTATGCGAGGGACGATACTTCATTTCAAGTAAGTATCAATTCTACCACGACTCCACTTGGTTTAGGAAATATTTTAGAAACGTATACTTCTGAGCAAATGGCGATTCAAGCTGCAGAACGTTTTTTTCAGATATACTCAATCGCTAAAGAGAATGGTTATTACTTACAGAACGACTATTTCACCAAGCCTGATAAAGAAAAAATTCACGTAACCTTCATTATAAATTCTGATTATTCTGCAGAACAACTCGCTGCTCAATTTATTTGATAAAAATGAGCTATGATGGATGATGGTTATGAGGAATTGATATTAAATTGATTTTAAAATTATTTTTGAAGGAAGGTGATTCTATGCTTTGGTCCATTTTTGTTGTAATTCTTTTATTATGGGTTTTAGGTTTTTCCTTTCATATCGCAGGTGGATTGATACACATTCTGCTTGTGATAGCTTTGATTTCACTGATTTTCAATTTAATCAGCGGAAGAAGAAGTCGTTAGTCTCACCCTTGTATTGATCTGCAAAGTCCCAAATCTCAATAAGCATATGCCGCTCTAATCCATGTAGCGCTAATTAAGTCTGACTGCGCGTACATGGTTGGGACGGCTTTTCCTTTTTCCAACTTTCTGGCTTCCCAAACATCGCGATCCATCAAGTGATTATTTTTTGTGAGAAGTGGCGCTCCAATACGTTTTCAATCGTTCTGATTTTAATCGGTTTGTTGACGAAATCTATCATTCCTAAGGTTAAGCAAAGGTCTTTATCGATCTGTGAAGAACTTGATGTAACGGCTATTATGTAAGGTCTGAGCTGTTCCGGTATTTCCTTTAAGATGGTTTGTGCCGTTTCAAAGCCGTCCATTTCCGGCATTTGAAGATCCATAAAGATGAGATCATAGGACTTCTTCCTCAATAAATCCATCACCTCATAACCATTTTTCGCAAAATCAAATGTATGCCCTAGTTTTTGTAAAATACGTTCCATCAGCATCTGGCTTATCGGATGATCTTCGGCCACCAGAATGTGTGATTTAGCCGTCATGGGGGTGCGATTATCGTTTATTTCCGCTACCGCTTTTTCAAACCGGGGAGTAGATTCTGAAATGTAAAAGGACTTTGTTTGAATCGTAAAAATAAAGATTGCCCCATGCTCAACATCTTCTTCCGCATGAATTTTTCCACCCATCAATTCAACAAGTGTTTTACAAATCGCTAATCCAAGCCCAGTACCTCCATATTTACGCGCCATCGACGAATCCAATTGAGAAAAAGGCTTGAACAAGTCAATCATCTTAAGCGGAGGAATTCCGATTCCACTATCCTTTATGACAAATTCAATCTCAAGGGAGTCGCCATGAAGGGAAATTTGATTAACAATCACATAAATTCCGCCGCTTTTCGTAAATTTAACCGCGTTTCCAATTAAGTTAATCAATACTTGGCGAAGTCGTGTGGCATCGCCGGCAATGAGCTGAGGAAGCTCTTCATCGATATAATACTCCATATTCAGGTCTCGTTCCAATGTAGCGGCCGTAAATAATTCAAACGTTTCTTGGACCAAGGATTGCAACTCAAACGGTTCCTGCTCCAGTTCCATTTTACCTGACTCAATTTTTGAAAAATCCAAGATGTCGTTGATCACGGACATTAAGGCATCCGCGCTGTTACGTATAATCTCAGCATATTTTCTCTGTTCCGATTCAAGATTCAATTCAAGAAGCAAGTCGGTCATCCCAATAACACCATTCATGGGTGTGCGAATTTCATGGCTCATCATGGCCAGAAATTCAGATTTGACGCGCAGGGCATTTTCCGCCACTTCCTTAGCTTGCAATAGCTCAAGATCCATATTTTTCCGTTTCGTAATGTCTCTCGCAATTACGTATACTCCAACGATTTTCACTTCCAGTACGATAGGAATATTAATTACATCATAGATAAGGGCATCGCCATTTGGATTCATCTTGATTGTTTCATAACGTTGTACGATCCCGCTCGCTGATTGTTTAAAATGGTGTTCGATGCTCAGTAAATTTTCTGGGGAGGTAAAAGTACGGAAATTTAACTGCCTCTGCTCGATTTCTTCGCTTTTTACCCCCATTATTTTCTCAAAGGCTGGGTTGACCGATATGTAATTCCCAGATAAATCCAAAGAATAAATAAGATCCGGATGATGCTCGAACAGAGTTACCGCCTCCCTGAAACGTTCCAGACCTTTGTTGCTTCTTTCCAGCTCGGCTTTGATCGATTCCAACGCTTTTTTTTGCAGATCCAATTCAATAAACACCTTTACCTTGCTCAGTAAAATATCCGTGTTTACCGGTTTGAATAGGAAATCAACTGCACCGGTTTCATAACCTTTATATACGCTAGCCTCTTCTTTGTTGATAGCCGTCACGAAGATTATCGGAATGAGCTTTGTCTTCTTATTGCCGTGCAGAATCTCGGCGAGCTCAAATCCGTTCATTTCCGGCATATTCACATCGAGTAAAATTAACGCAAAATCATGGCGCAGCGTAAATGCCATGGCTTCATTTCCCGAGTGCGCTTTGTAGATTTCGCAGTCTAACGTTTTTAATATTTTCTCCATCGCAAACAAATTTTCTTCTCGATCATCAACGACAAGTATATTGGCTATTAACTTTTCCTTTATAGTAATCATAAGTGTCCTCCTGAGGGCTTGCCTTGGCAAGCCAGCGTCGTAAGCATAAGCTTAATTAAACAGCCATACTCGGATCAAGGATAGAAGATTGTCCGTATCTATCGGCTTTGTCATATAATCGTTGGCGCCTCCTTCAATACATTTCTCGCGGTCACCCACCATCGCATTAGCGGTTAACGCGATAATAGGCAGCTTATTGAACTGAGGATTCTCGCGTATTCTCCGCATCGCTTCGTAGCCATCCATGACAGGCATCATAATATCCATAATGACCAACTCAATCCCTGCTTCCTGATCCAGCATTTCCAGAGCAAGCTTGCCATTATCCGCCATGATCACGTCCATTTCGTAATGCTGCAGCACCTTGGACAAAGCAAACGTATTGCGTAAATCATCATCCACCAACAAAATTTTCCGGCCCTTTAAAGTTTCATCGGCATCATGCAGCATGCCGACCCCCTGACGTTGTTCAAACGGGAGCGATCTATTCACGTTATGCAAGAACAGAGAGACTTCTTTCAACAAACGCTCCGGAGAATGATCTCCTTTGATTACAATGCTGTCAGTGAAATGATTTAATTCCTTATATTCCGCTTGCGTCAATTCTTTGCCGGTATTAATAATAATCGGAGGCACTTGCGTTTTCTTAAATTCAGCCAGTCGCGCGAGTAATTCAAACCCTGTCATATCAGGAAGCTTTAAATCCAGAATCATACAATCGTAGTCCTGCAATCGTAATCTTTCCAATCCTTCCATGCCTGTATTGACACAATGAATCCCGATTTTTTTGTGCTTGAGCATTTCATAAATCGCCTTCTGATTAGGGACATCATCCTCAATGACAAGCACGTGTTGAATGCGTTCTTGTAAAATGATTTCAATCCTAGTAAAAGCAGAATCCAAGTCCGCGATACTAATAGGTTTCGCGAGGAAACCTACTGCTCCTCTCTCAAGCGAAGCTTGTCTTTCTTCTTTGCCGGTAATGATATGAACAGGAATATGCCGCGTTTCGCTATCGTGCTTTAACAAGTCGAGCATTTTTAGTCCATTTATATCGGGAAGACCCAGATCCAGCAATACGGCGCTAGGCATATACTTCTTTATTAACTGAAGACCACTGAACCCGTCTTCTGCAGCGATACATTTGAAGCCTTTTGCTTTGGATAGGTCCAATAAGATCTTGGCGAAACTTTTGTCGTCCTCCACAATTAGGATAACCTTCTCATTCATGTGAGGCTGAATTTCATCGCGATCGTCAGCAATAAAAAATTTAATTGATTGCGGGGTCAATATCGTTTCCACCGTTGCGGCGAGAAGCGCCTGCTCAGCATGATCTTCCGATAATATTCTTTCTGACGAATGCACCGAAGAAGAAACGATATCCTTAGAGGATGCCATCCCGTTCATTGGATCCCAGGTTGATGAGACATTTTCCATGTCGAGCGGAAGGATTAATGTAAAAGTGCTCCCTATGTCCTCTTGACTCACCAGATGAATCTCGCCGCCAAGCAGCTTTGCGAGCTCCCGAGATATCGTCAAACCCAATCCGGTTCCGCCATATTTGCGGCTAGTGGAGCCGTCAGCTTGCTGAAAAGATTCAAATATCGCCTTTTGCTTATTCGGCACGATTCCAATGCCCGTATCGCTTACTATAAAAGCCACAGTATTGCTTACCGTGAGATTCTTGTTGATAAAATGAACATCTGATAGAGGTCGGCAGATTCTTAAGGAGACCGTTCCTATGGAAGTAAATTTAAATGCGTTTGACAAAAAGTTTTTCAATATTTGTTCAGTTCGCTGACCATCCGTTATGATGGTCCACGGGATTCCTTCCTCTATTTGCAGTTCGAACTGCAGCCCTTTATCCTGCGCTATAACATTGAATTGATATTTGAGGTTGTGGACAATCGATTCAAGCTTTACTTCTTCCGGCACAACATTTAATTTTCCTGCCTCTACCTTGGATAAATCCAAAATATCATTGATCAGTGTCAACAAATTCAAGCCGCCGCTATAGATGATTTGAGCCGACTCGATCTGATCTCCCGTCAAATTCCCCTCCATATTATTAGCTAGAAGCTTTGCTAGTATCAACAGACTGTTAAGCGGAGTCCTTAACTCATGAGACATGTTCGCTAAAAACTCCGACTTGTAATTACTTGCCAATTCCAATTCGTTGGCTTTCACCTCAAGATCGTCCTTGGACAATTGGATCATCTCGTTCTGTTTGACGATATCGATTGTTTGCATTTCCAAACGCTTTGTCTTAACCGCCATCTCATCGTTAATAGCTTGCAGTTCCTCACTTTGCAGCTTAAGCTTCTCTTCAGATTGTTTCAACATTTGGGTTTGGCCTTCCAACTCATCATTCGATGCTCTTAACTCTTCCTGTTGAATTTGTGCTTCCTCAGCTAATAATAGCGCTTTTTCGGCAAGAAGCTGTGATTCCAAAAGGGATTCTTCCGTACGCTGACGGCTGGCGGCGCTATTAATAACAACACCTATCGGCGTGGACAATAATTCCAGCAAATTCTGCTGTGTAGGCGTGAATGCTTTGAAGGAAGCCAGTTCAATCACCGCCACAACCTCTTCCTCGAATAAAATAGGCATCACAAGAATTGTCAGCGGCTTGCTTTCCCCAAGCCCCGAACTGATTTGAATATATTCGTTAGGTACCTGTGTTAACAAAATCGGCTTCTTCTCCAATGCGCATTGACCAATCAAACCTTCTCCCAAACGAAATCGATGGGAAATATTTTTCCTCTCGGTATAGGCATAGCTGCCTAGCAATAAAAAGTCACCCGTGTGCTCAGAGTTTTTTCCAGAATCTTTCACATAAAATGCACCTTGACCCACTTCGATTAGCTTGGAAATTTCAGAAATTAGCATTTTCACCAACTGCTGCAGGTCAGTCACTCCTAAGGAGAGCTCCGTCAGACGCGCAAATTCAGTCTTTAACCAATATTGCCTCTCTTTTTCGGCCATCGTTTCCTGGAAGGTAAACCATACTTGAATGAGCAGAGAGAGGGAAATTATAATAATTAGAAGATTGAATAGGAGCATAAAGATGAGCCAGCTTAAAGCTTCACCCCTGCTTTGACCCATTTGGCCAATTAAACCGGATGCATATTGATCTTCCGCTTGCTTCATTAAATCGATTTCATCCGTAGACTGATGGTACCAGTATTCCGGGTCCACGCTTGGCTTCTTTCCATTGTCCCCGTCCAATACAATTTGTCGTATACGGTTTACCTCAGCAACGACTTGCCCTTTAACTATCGACTTATATAGACTAAGCCAATCTGGCTTCGCAAACGAAGCAAAGCTGTTGAAATAAAGCTGACGCTCATTTTCCAATAAACCTAAGTTATAGGTATCCGTCGCTTGTATTTGATTTTTATAAAAAATGCTGCTGATGAGCATCCGTTCTTGGCTCAGCACAGATTTGCTTTTGGAAAAATTGTGAAATGCAGAAAGCATATTTGCGATTTCTATATTCGAACTCGCTAATTTCATATGATCCATCAAATTAAAAAAAGATCCGAACGTATCATTATAGTACGTAAGGATCGTATTCTCATCGATTGTTTGCTTGTCGATTAATTCCCGTTCTATATCGAGCTTATCTAACATCCCATTGGCAAGCGTCAAATTATTCCCAAAAGTCGCATCCAGCTCATTTTTCGAAAATGTTTGCAAATATTGCTTGAGATTTTCTATACTTTGGTTCGAATTCTTTCGTTGATCCAGCATATTATTCCGCATGATTTCTGTTTGACCGGCGTAATAACTTGCTGCCATTCCTTGTTCCTTTTGGAGCTCGTGGATCACGTCTAGGGCTTTCACCTCAAGCTTGGTCTTGCTTTCTAATTGACCTAATTCAGTCCGATCGTTTATTTTGGCAATAACCGCTGTAATTGAAAAATACAGCAATCCTATCATGGGAATTAAAACCATCACCATCAGCTTGCTGTTAATTTTTAAATTCTTCATCCAAAGCATTCAGATACCCTCATTTCTCACTCTCGCGAAACACTGTCTATCATTTTCTACT
>JAQBPR010000058.1 GCA_028287395.1 Bacilli bacterium | reverse complement strand
AGCTATTCCATCTCCATCTCGATCCAACTTACTATTGTATCCCGGATCTCCCTTATGAAGTGGTGCCTTTCCTGCTGCTCTTACCGCAGTACAATTCTGATAATAGACGGTTTGATCATTTGTAGAAGATTTAACTATGGTTGGTTCTGGGATTGATTGCGATGTTTCAGTTGTTTTTGGCTGATCTGAAGTATCATCTTCATCCGATGGAGAATCAGCTGAAATTTTAGCATCGACCGTTTTAAAATCAACAGATCCTTTATCATTGATAATCCAAGCTGGGTGAATTTCCAACCAACCATGATGCTTATCTAAAACATAAGATCCAGTTACTTTAATATGTTGCCCTTTCTTCGGAGCAGGGATCTTCGGTTCATCCAGCGGAATGATTTCTACGACTAGATTTCCATGTTCGCCTGAAACGTTTTTGTCGTTTATTAAATCCGCGAATTCAGGATCCAGCTTTAAGTTAATATGATAATCGCCATCTTTTTCATGAGTTACCTTATCAACGGTACCCGTGACTGTTTTGCAGGGCTCTTTAATCTCTAACCTTTGCGGGTTGTATACACCAGCTAGCGGATCCTGACGACACTGGTTATTAGTTGCATTCGGTGTTGGTGAGGGCGATATTACGGTGGTTGCTGATGGCGAAGGAGCAGAATTGATGGGAGTTTGATTTGATGTACTGTTGGCGCTGGAAGAAACATTTCCTTGAGTACACGCTGAAAGTAAAAGTGTGATGACAAAGAAATGGATTATAAGGTGAAGCTTTTTCAAACAAATCAACTCCGATGTTTTTTGTTATTAAAGAGGATTCCATTATATGATATATTAAGCTTGTTCGAAAGCATCAGAATATAGAAGCCCCAAAACGACCCTTCATTATTGATAGACTGAGGGCTTATTTTCATTTTAATTCTTCAATGAGTTCTGATCCTTGATTCTTCACATTCCCCACAGCCTTACTTACCGAATATGCTTTCATCAGCTCAGCTTCGAATGGCCGCAGCAGTTCCTTCAAATCCTCGGACTTCTGATCTTTATCCAGCCAATACTTTTCGTCTTCTGGACGGAGAATCGACGGCATACGATCATGGATATTTTCCATAAGTGAATTTGGCGTTGTCGTAATGATTGTGCAGCTGCTTATTTTTTCACCTTCAGGCGAGACCCATGATTCCCATAATCCGGCCATAGAAAATATTCGCTCGTCTTTGAGCATAATTCGATATGGCTGCTTCTCTAGGAATATGATAGCTCATGAAAACAGTAGCAAAGAATTTGAAGAGAATTTATTCAACGAAATTAGAGATAATATTAGCGTACAATTTTCTCATGAAATAAATGCGTATATTATCGATCTTGATAATTGCGCTAGTTTAATTAAAGATTTTGAAGACTTCTCTAAAATATTATTTAATGTCCTTGATGTTTTAAATGATGTTGAAGAAGATGAATTGGAAGATTACACACCCTAACCGGTGCTTTTTTCATCTTAGTGTAGTGTACAATGAAGGAACGCAATTAGCCACTTTTAAAAATCGGTGCCCAATCGGTGCCCAACATCAATTATTTTACAAATCAGCTTGTGGTCTTATATTAATAAACCCTTATATACCAAGGGTTCACTGGATAAATTAATTCAGGGCCCATTACTGGGCCCCTTAATGGGAGAGGAGAAACCGGATGAAGAACTTATGGGGAAACGTAAGCCTTCTCCGCGGTTGTCTACGACATGGTTGATGTCGATAATATAAGGATTGCCTTTCCATGGGAAAATATACACTCGACTGCAAAGATTTTGTGAATTTGCTCTGGAATATGATACGATAGCAGTAAATTGAACATGCAGGTGACACCAAAGTGAGAGTTATTTCCGGTACAGCGAGAGGAAGAATACTGAAAGCGGTTCCCGGCACGGGTACAAGACCTACGACGGATAAGGTGAAGGAGGCGATTTTCAGTATGATCGGTCCTTACTTTGATGGCGGAAGCGGTTTAGATTTATTTGCCGGTACGGGTGGGCTAGGTATCGAAGCACTGAGCAGAGGATTAGATCGCGCTATATTCATCGATATGGAGAGCACAAGTATTCAAGTGATTCAGGAGAATTTGCAGGCGACGAAATTAACTGAGAAAGCAGAGGTTTATCGGAATGAGGCGTTAAGAGCATTGAAGGTATTGGCGAGAAGGGAGCTTCGCTTTGATCTCGTGTTTCTCGATCCTCCTTACCGTCTGAAGTCAGTAGATGATATTTTATTACAAATGCAAGAGCTGAAATTGCTGCAGAACGATGCCATTGTTTTGGTTGAGCATGAAGCCGTTCATACCTATGCGGAATCGATCGGTGAATGTAGGCTGCGCAAACATGCGGTATATGGAGATACGGCTATTACAATCTATGATTTTATCAGGAATGACTTTATAGGAGGTGAATAGGATGCAGAAAAAATCGCATGAAGTAACGATCGCTGTCTGTCCAGGCAGCTTTGATCCGATTACCTATGGGCATTTGGATGTTATTCATCGGGCGGCAAGCGTATTTGATAAAGTGATTATTGCTGTGCTGAAAAATGCGAACAAAAATCCGTTGTTTACTATTGAAGAACGCAAGGAAATGATCCTATCGGTAACAAGTGACATTCCTAATGTAGAAGTGGACAGCTTTGACGACTTATTGATCAATTATATGAATGCGAAGAAAGCACACGTGATTATCAAAGGACTGCGCGCGGTTTCTGATTTTGAATATGAATTGCAAATGGCTTCATTAAATCGCAAATTAAGTGATAAAATCGAAACCTTTTTTATGATGTCAAGCACGCAGTATTCTTACCTTAGTTCAAGTATTGTCAAACAAATCGCTCAATTTAATGGGCCGATCAGCGACTTAGTGCCGCCAGAGGTGGAAAAAGCGCTTGTGCAGAAATTTGTTAAGCGTTAGATCAGTTTCGTTTTCGGCTCCAAAGCTGAATAGAGCGGATAGCAAGGGAAATAAACAAAGCACCAAGCAGAAAATACAGGAGTAAAGAAAGCAGTGAAAACAATCTGCTTCCTAACATAGGCCACAAGCTTGAAGTTAAGAATAGAGGCTGTGCTGTAACGAAAGCCATACTCAGCTTGACTTGACCGAAAAAAGCATTATAAGGTGCCCATAATAATACGCTACAAATAAACGCAAGTGCGGCATGCAGCAGACGTGCTAGCAGAAATGGCATATAGCGAATGGCGCTTGACTGAACGAAGCTTTTGACTTGAGCATGAATCGAAAGACCACTCCAACCGAGTATCGCACCAACAAAAGCTATTTTTGAGAGTAAAGGCAGCGTTGTGTTTTGACTGATGGCATAGGCTCCAAGGTGTGGCTCCAATAAACTTGATATTACATTAGAATAATGACTTTGGGAAAATACAATCGGCAGCAGTAAGCTTATCACTTGAATGAGTACAGAAAAAAACATCATCCAGCCGCCAATAACCATAATCGTTTGAATCGAACCCGTGACGGAGTCACCGAGCATTTTGCCAAAGGTTCTTCCATCTTCCGTTTGCGCCTGTTTTGCACTTTTCAATGCGCGAATAAATATATTTTGGGTGTCCGTAATCAGGATCATATGAGGATTTATTGCCGCATGAGAACGCCACCTTAGGATGAAGCCCAGCAAGAATGCGGAAATGTAATGTATGATAGCAATAAAGATTCCGACTGCGGCTTGGTGGAAAAAGCCGATGCCAATTACTGTAACCATCACAACGGGATTACACAAGTGACTGATTGCAAGAACTCGTTCAGCTTCCGGTGGAGAAAACGCCTTTTGCTTTAGTAATGTACTGGCAGTACTCGCTCCTGCTGGAAAACCAGCGATGAGGCCCATTGCAAAGGCCCACCCGCCATTTCCATTGAAACCAAACATCCATCGTGTCAGAGGATCGAGCAGCGTGCCGAGGGCACGAATAACGCCGGCTCCGATGGCTATTTCGGATAGAATAAGGAAAGGCAGAAGTGACGGAAAAACATATTTCCACCAAAGGGTCATTCCGCTTAAGGAAGATTGAAAAACAGGACTTGGATAAATAATAATACATATTACAAGCATAGCAGCCATGCAGCCAAGCAACAAGGTGATCGCGCGGCTTTGCACGCCAATCCGAATGTGCAGCATTGAGCGCTCCTCCTTCTAAAATCAATGCTACATATGTACGCTTGTACCGTTATATTTAGACCAAACTCAAAAAAGGAGAATAAGATGAGCGAATCCAAAGAACCATTTATAAACGAGCCTTACCTTTCACCAAGTAATCTCTCGCCTAAGGCTTTGCGCCCCAAAACGATAGCTCGTTTCATTATTCCAATTGTCATTGCTCTGGTTGTTTTCTATCTGCTTGTTCTTTTGCCATTGCCCTATTATATTTTCGCACCCGGCACAGCCGAACAAATTCGTCCGATGGTTCAGGTGAAGCAAGGGGGGTTTCCCGAGAAGGGGACCTTTATGCTGACGACGGTTAGTGTCAGTAGTGCGAATGTGGCGGGTTATTTATTAGCCAAAGTGAATCCAAACGAAGAGCTTTACAAAACGACTGCGATTCGTCAAAAAGATGAATCGGATGCAGAGTACAACCAACGACAAAGCTATATTATGCAAACTTCACAAAGCAGCGCCATGCAGATGGCGTATAAAAAAGCGGGTATTCCTTATCATATCCAGAATGATCAAGTCATTGTGCTTCAGGCCTTGAAGGACATGCCGGCTGCGGCTGTTTTAAAGAGTGGAGATGTACTGAAGAAGGTCGACGATCAACCCATTCAAACCGCCCAAAACCTTATGGATTATTTGAAAAATAAAAAAGCAGGCGATACAATTAAATTGAATTATAAACGTGGCTCCGAAGACAAGGAAACCAGTCTAACGCTTGCCAACCTGCCTGTGGATGCCAATAATCCAAAGGCCCCGCCGAGAGCAGGGTTAGGGATTGTTCCCGCTAATGTACAGTCCGTTCGTTCCGATGATGAAAGCAAGCAGGTCACAGTGAATGCGGGTGAAATTGGCGGACCTTCAGCGGGCTTGATGTTTTCTCTTGAAATCTACAATCAGTTGGTAGCCGGAGACATTACAAAAGGATATCGAATTGCTGGAACAGGAACGATTGATGATCAAGGCAACGTTGGCGTGATCGGCGGAATTGAACATAAAATTGTCGCAGCGGATAAAGAAGGGGCGGAAATATTTTTTGCTCCGCAAGATTTACTTCCCGATAAAACGAAAGGCGAAACCTTTGAGCCGATATTAAACTACACGAGCGCTAAAAATAAAGCGCAAAAAATTCATTCGAAAATGAAAATCGTCCCTATAGCTACAATGGACGATGCGTTCAAATATTTGGCTGCGTTACCAGCAAAAGCTTCTTCTTAAGTGGTGTGTTTTAAATTTTGTTTTCAATGTTTAACAACTATGCTAAGATCATAAGTAATTGAATACGAAGTATTGTCACTAGGGGAGCCTTATTGCATAGGCTGAGATGGATGTGTTTCCAGACCCTTTGAACCTGATCTAGTTCGTACTAGCGGAGGGAAGTGGGCGAAGGTATGCACCATTGTATGTTTAATACCTAAGATAACCAAACCACTTTTTACGCTAATGCGGCGAAAAGGTGGTTTTTTTGCTGCTTGTGGGAAGGAGAGAAGTCGAGAATGTACAGCCGAGAAATACATGTTATATCAGATGGTAAACGTTCATTCGTCGATTTCTCCACGATCGCGGGAACAATTCATCCCTATGTAACAGCAATACACTTGCGAGAAAAGGCTAAAACGGCTGAGGAATTGTGGGCGGGAATCTTATTGCTGTTAGCTGCAGGCGTGCCGATAGACAAAATCATGATTAATGACCGTGTGGATGTTGCGGTATGTTCTGGTGCCGCAGGTGTGCAGCTTGCTAATCATAGTTTGCCGGTATCGCAGGTGAAGCAATGCTTTCCGTTGCTTCGGATCGGTTGCTCCGTACACTCGCTTCAACAAGCAAAGGATGCAGAAATGCAAGGAGCCAGCTATGTCATGTTTGGCCATATTTATCCAACGCAATCGAAACTGGGCTTAGCTCCTCGGGGGATCGAACAGCTGCAAGAAATTGTCGAGAATGTAGAGATTCCCGTTATTGCGGTTGGAGGTATACGTCCGGAGCATCTGACTGATCTAGTGCGCTGCCAAGTGGCAGGAATTGCCGTCATAAGCGGCGTTTTAGATGCTTCCGACCCTCTCCAAGCCGTAAAAGAATATAGCCATTTGTTAAAGAAGGAGTGCTAAAGATGGCGGCGGATTCATATGATGCGATTATTGTTGGCGGTGGAGTTATTGGTTGTTCGATCGCTTATTCGTTAGCAAAAAGAGGCTGCAAAGTTGTCTTGCTGGAGAAGCAGCGGATTGGCTCGCAAGCTTCAAGCGCTGCCGCTGGTATGCTGGGAGCACAAGCAGAGATGCATCAGGACGGTCCTTTGTTTCAATTGGCTCGTCGCAGCAGAGCGATGTTTCCGAGCTTAGCAGAGGAGCTGCTGGAATACAGCGGCATGGATATTGGTATTGAAACCAAAGGGACGATGAAGGTTGCTATAACCATTGAACAGGCTGTTCAATTAAAACAGTTTATGCAAATGCAGCACCAATTGGGTGAGCAGGCGGAATGGCTTTCATCAGCACAATTGCAAGCTAAGGAAACGGCTTTGACCGCTGATGTTCTTGGAGCGGTTTATATGCCGGAAGAGGGTCATGTTTTGGCGCCGGAGCTGACTCTGGCTTACGCTCGTTCCGCTAAAGCGCTTGGTGCCGAAATACGAGAATCCACTGAGGTTCATTCCTTGCTTTTTGATCAAAAACGCTTATGCGGAGTATCGACACAGAACGGTGCAATAACAGGAAAGCATGTGATGATTGCTTCAGGTGTGTGGAGCGGCTCATTACTCGAACAGATAGGTGATCCTATGCCTTTTTATCCGGTTAAAGGAGAATGCTTTTCGGTTATTAGTCCCAAACCCTTACTGAGCTCTGTGGTGATTGGACCCCATTGCTATCTTGTTCCTAAGAAGGGGGGGAGAACCATTGTTGGGGCAACA
>JAQBPR010000020.1 GCA_028287395.1 Bacilli bacterium | reverse complement strand
AATTTAATTAGATATTTACGTATGAAATTTAATGAAGAATTAAATGTACTTGAGAGAGATCATTAATGTTCCTTTAAAAGGTGATTTTGTTATAAGTCGAATGATTCACCCAACGAAATAATGCTTTCAAGTGATGGAAATTGCGATAAAATTAACTAAGGTAGGTTATTATTATGGATAATAGACAGAATTATGTTTCATCAGAATTGACTCATTTTGTTGGTCGTGGATTATCTAGTGATGATGATAGATATAATTTATTTGTTAACATTATCGAGACAGGACTTTTACGTGGGAAGATTGATAATGGAAAGGGATCGACTTTGGTTAATGTAGATCCCAACAATGATTTTAGTAGTAATGACTCATATAACGTGAATATGGTGTGTTTTTGTGATATTCCAGTTAATGATTTTAAAATACATATGAGTAAGTACAGTCATTTCGGAATTGCCTTTTCTAAAGATTTTTTAATAAGGCAAGGTGCAAGACCTGTTTATTATATTCCAAAGGATGCTTTAACTGTTAATCAAAATATCTCAGAGTTATTTAATAAAAATGTTAGGAGAATAGGTGAATTGCATTATAAATCATCAATGGAACAAATTTCAAATATGATTACACAAGAGGGTAACATAGATGACCAATATCATGATATATTTCATTTCATTGATATGCAGTTATTAAGTTTTTTTAAATTCTATGATCATAATAAAATAGATGATGATATTGATAATTTTTATATGGAGAGAGAATGGAGATCACTTGAAAGGATTGAATTCGAAATACAGGATATCAAGCGAATAGTAATTCCATCAACCTTTATAAAGAAATTCTTTAGGGATATGCCTAATTACAATTTTCATATTACTACTGTATAACAGGAAAAAAGCTATAAAAAATGAATTCCAAACAACAATGATAGAAGTATTTTAAGTTCTGTTGTCTTGAGAAAATAAAGTTATTAAACTGGTTGTGGCATTAAGCTAACTGGCAGGTTTCTTTAATCACTTCGTGAATAACTCAAGTAGGGAATTAATTTACGAAGTTTGTAAATAAGTCGTTATCAGAAATGACTGCAATTACTATAAATTTTAAGGGAGCAATAACATGTCTGATAATTGGGATGTATATTTCAAAAAAAACAAAACATTAGTAAGAGTTGATCTAGGTATAGTTCATAATGTCCCAATTAATGGAGCAAACACATTAATAGAAGTAAATATGCAATCAAGGAACTTTTTCTCAAAGAAATTAAATTTTGAACTTCTTGGTACAGCTGAAGACGAAATAGACAGAGAATTGACAGAATATGATTATGTAGTTGGCGCTATTACATATGCTGATTCTAAGTCATTTTATTACTATACAATGCACGAAAATATACTAGTATATCTGCTAAAACAAATACTTTCCAAATATAAAAAGCTAAAATGTGAAATCTCAGTTGCGGATGATCCAAAATGGGAATATTATTTAAATAATCTTTATCCAGATGTTTTTGAAAGGCAGATGATATTAGATATAAAAGTTGTTGAACAATTGAAAGCAAATAATGATAATCATCAAATTCCTCGTGAAATAAACCATTGGATTTATTTTGTAGACAATAAGAGTAGAGAAGACTTTAAAAGAAATCTCAACTCGAATATTTATAGAATTGTTGAAGAAAAAAAACTCAAAGATGACTCTGAATTTCCTCTTCAACTTATAATTTCACACACAAGTACTGTTGAATTTGAAACGATTTATCAAATTACTACAGAACTACTTAAGAAAACAATAGAAATTGGTGGAAATTATGATGGTTGGGAAAGTCCGGTAAAAGAAAGTAAGTAATTCAAGGAAGTCAGTCACTTCTGATAACACCATATTCACGCTTCGGGGCATTCGCCCCTCGGTCAGGCCGAGGTTAGAAGTGGATTCGAAGATGCATTCCAACAGCAGGGAAGTAGATTCAGCCGAACATATCCCAACACCTAACCGCGTCGCAGTCGCCTCGTTGGGCTTAAGGTGGTCTGATTTGCCATTGAACAACCGGAAACGATAGCATTCCTGTAGAGCGTTAATTTTAAGCTTTGCAAAAAAACGAGCACCTCGGTACGATGGGAGTATGCAACGGGTCATAGCCCTTTTAATCCCATCATCCAGGAGGCGCTCTACTATGAAGTTTAAATCTCAGGCTAGACAAAATCAACTCATTGAAAAAATTACCGCTCAGCACATGGTCGTCGGGATCGATATCGCCCAACAGATGCATGTTGCGCGTGCTGTTAACTTTCGCGGCATCGTAATCGGTAACCCCTTGTCCTTCTCCAATGACGAAGAGGGTTTTAACACTCTCCTTCGGTGGATCCAGTCGCTGCAATCTGCTCACGCTTTAACGGCGGCCATTGTTGGAATGGAGCCTACCGGACATTACTGGCTCAATCTCTCCAGGTGGCTATCGAATCGCCAGTTTGAAGTCGTTCTAGTCAATCCACATCTTGTGAAAAAAAATAAGGAGAACCGCGACAATACGCCATCCAAGAGCGACAAAAAGGATGCCCTAGTCATCGCAGATATGGTCAAAAACGGCTACTACTCGTTCACGCGCAATACACCAGAAGCATTTGAAGAACTGCGTGTCTTTCTCTCAAACCGCGACTCTGTCGTAACGAGGCTCGTTAGTACAAAGAACCAAATCCATCGTTGGGTAGACGTTGTTTTTCCTGAGCTTCGACAAGTCTTCAAGAACATCATGTGTACGGGTTCCTTGGCTACACTTCGACTTTTCCCTACCCCTGAAGAATTGTGTAAATTACGGCCTCAAGACATCGTGCAAGGTTGGAAATCGCTTATGCAACGGCAATCTGGCGAGCGAAAAGCTCGAGCTCTTATCTCTCTTGCTAGCTGTTCTGTTGGTTCTAAACAAGCAACGTATGCCTATAAGCTTCACTTGAAGCAACTTCTCGATAGTACAACCTTGCTTGCCAGCAGCTTCAAGCCGTAGAAAGGGAGATTATTGCTGTTTTAGAGAGAATTCCTTTTGCTAAATTCATGCTTGCTGTCAAAGGGATTAATGCCATTTCACTAGCTGGCATTCTCGGTGAGGCAGGGGATTTAAGTGGCTTTGTGCACGGTAATGCTTTGCTGCGTCATGCTGGTCTTAATCTCGCAGAAGCAAGCTCAGGTAAATGGACCGGACAGATGAAGATTAGCAAACGTGGGCGCTCTCGCCTCCGACGTTTTATCTTCATGATGACGATGAGTTTAGTAGCGAACAATCCGGAGTTTAAAGCTATGCATGCATACAATGTACAAGTAAAGAAGATAAAGAAAATGAGGTCCATTATGAAACTGTGTGGCAAATTAGCTAGAATTTTAGTTGGAATGGCTCGTAGCGGCGCAGCCTACAACCCTCCTAAAACGATGCCAAAACAGCTAGCAGCTTAACCTATACTTATCTTTTCATAGCACGAGTTTTGTCTTATTCGCAGGATTTCAAAGAAAGCACGGAGTACCGGATGTATTGAACCAAAGGGCATCGACCCGTAACGATAGCAAGACCGGCCTCCACCCCTTGGATAGGCGTAACGAAGGAATGAAAGGGCATAGACCCGTTGAGACATGGGAGTGAAAACCTCTAAGGGCGG
>JAQBPR010000019.1 GCA_028287395.1 Bacilli bacterium | reverse complement strand
AATTTAATTAGATATTTACGTATGAAATTTAATGAAGAATTAAATGTACTTGAGAGAGATCATTAATGTTCCTTTAAAAGGTGATTTTGTTATAAGTCGAATGATTCACCCAACGAAATAATGCTTTTATGGGGAAATTATTGAAAGAAGAAATTGGGTGAAAGTTTTGAATAGAAGTGAAACCTTGAAGAGCTTGTTGTTGGCATTTAAAAATAAAAAACGTGGGGTTTTACTGGTTTTATCTTATCTTGTCATTAGCATTGGGATTATACTTTTCTTTTTAGCGTTATTAACCTCAAAGTCGAGTCTGGGATTTGTTTTTTTATCTGTTTTTTTTACTATATTTTTATTTCCTCTATCCATCGTTTTTTCATATTTATTAATGATGGAAAAACGACCTTTTTTATCAGAAGAAAGAATTATGGCGTTAATCTTTTTTCTATACTTTATGGGATTTTGCTATTTAGTCTTTTATAAACCTGGTTATGATTTAAAGCAGGTTATACCAAACAATCAAATGGTACTAGATTTAATTAATACTGAAAGGATAGGTACGTTTGGTTCGAAAGAGTTGGATCCCAAAGATATTAATCTTGAGCATGCTGCGGAATTTAACCCAGCAACAAAACACTTGGATTTGAATATTTTCTTAAATCCTGAAGGGTTCATTAGTGATAAGGAATATGAAGATCCTGATAGATTCGCTAAGTGTATAAGGTTAATTCTTTATATACCTGAGGATCTATATACCAAGTCAAGAGCCGCAAAATCATTAATATTAACTGCTTATTGGGGAAATGAGATAATATATAAAGAAAATTATACAAGAACCAGTTATCGTTACTCCCCGGACAAAATAAATTTTCCAAAACTAATCGTTAAAGATAATAAATGGTGGATAAGAAGCACGATAGATAATACCACGCGTGATATCTTTGTGAAAGATGCTATGAGTTCTATAGATTATGAATATTAATTCTAATAATCCAATGATGCATATGAAAGAATGCATTTATTAGAATAGGGAAGGGGAATTGTAATGAGATCATCAAGAGAACACTGGATTGAAAGTAATGTTGAAAATGAAGATCATAAAAAACTCTTGCTAAATGTTTGTAAAGTTTATAATAAACTTATCGAAAGTGATGAGATTTCTACGGAAGATATTGTACCAATTGTTGATTCTGCCAAGATAAAACACATGGATGTTTGGGTAAATGGAGCCTATTTTTTATGGAATTTATCAGTTAAATTCGATGTTGCAAGGGAAGTGCGTATTTCGGTAACATCCGGACACCCATTCCGGTAACATCCGGACAGCGTTCCGGTAACATCCGGACACTCATTTCGGAATGATCCGGACACCTTGTCGAGTTATGAAAATAACAGGTACTCTTTAATCAGACAGATTAAGGAGGCCAATCGATGAGGAGGCTGGAAATGTTAAAGGCAAGAGAGATTTTAAGATTAAAACATGAGATTGGCCTTTCCCTGAGAGAAATAGGACAAGCCTGCAGCTGCGGAAAGTCATCAGTTTCCGAAACATTAGCCCGGGCTGAAAAAGCAGGACTTACATGGCCAATTGAGCTTACGGATAAGCAACTGATGTCCGCTCTGTATCCCCCCGCAGAAAGCAAGGCAATCTCCGTCGAACCAGATATGGATTACGTATTTAGCGAAATGAAGAAAAAAAACGTCACGCTAATGCTGCTATGGGAAGAGTACAAGAAAAAGAATCCCGCCGGGATCATGTATACCCAATTCTGTGACCGCTACAGGAACTTTAAAAAGCACAATAAAATTTCTATGCATAAAGAGCACAAAGCTGGCGAGGAAGTCGAGGTCGATTGGGCAGGAGATACCATGTCCTTCGTCGAGCCGAGCACAGGAGAAATAAAGAAGGCCTACCTCTTTGTGGCCGTTCTACCGGCAAGTTCATATCCTTTTGTTTATGCATATGGTGATCAGAAAACGCCAAACTGGATCGATGCTCATGTGCGGACCTTTGAATATTTCGGCGGCGTTCCAAAGGTAACGATTCCCGACAATACCAAGACAGCCGTAATTAAAGCCGATCTGGTCGATCCTGTCCTGAACAAGAGCTACAGCGAAATGGCCCGACACTACAGAACAACCCTTGTTCCTGCGAGAGCAGGTAGACCAAAGGATAAAGCGGCAGATGAGAATATGGTAGGCATTGTGTCAAGAAGAATCATCGCTGCATTGAGAAACTTCCAGTTTTTCAGCCTCCATGAGATCAACCAAGCTCTGTCAAAAGAATTGGTAAAGTTGATCCTCCGACCCTTTCAGAAGATGCAAGGCAATCGATTGACAGCCTTTGAACAGATAGATAAACCCTGCTTACAGCCCTTGCCTGCCACAAAGTACGAATATTCCGACTGGCGAGAAGGCAAGATTCAATTCAATTACCATATTGAATATGATCGTTTCTTTTACAGCGTTCATTACGCTTATGTCAACCAATCCTGTTCCATACGAGCGACTACCAAAGTGGTAGAAGTCTATGTCGGCAATGAAAGGATTGCTGCCTACCCGAGAAATTACAACGCATCAAAAAGGTATACAACGTTGCCGGAACATATGCCTGAGGAACACAAAGCGGTATCCGGATGGAGCTCGGAGCGTTTCCTGTCATGGGCAGAGAAAACAGGACCCCATACACGTGAGCTGATCAAACAATTGCTGGAGAGCCGGGAATATCCCATGCAGACCTATAGGGCTTGTATGGGAATTATGCGGTTCGGTAAGAGTTACTCTGCCGAAATCATGGAACGTGCTAGCCGGGATGCACTGGATAAGGATACCTGCTCTTTTAAATATTTCAGTATGATCTTGAAGCAAATGGCGGTACAGGTTACAACCATCAGCGATGAGAAAATCATCCAACATGACAATGTACGGGGAAGCAGTGCTTACACAGGGGGTGGTTTCCGTGCTTAATAACCCCACCATTGAAAAATTAAAAGATATGAAACTCAAGGTCATGGCTCAAATGCTCGACGAATCTGACGCCTCTTGGAGAGAACTCTCCTTTGAAGAACGACTCGGCATCATGGTAGAAAAAGAATGGCTATCGAGAAAGAACGCCAGAATTAAAAGGCAATTATACAGTGCCTCTCTAGGGTTGAATGCATGCCTGGAGGATATCGATTATGCCGCCGATCGGACCATCGATAAAAAGACGATACAAACTCTGGCCACTTGTGCTTTTATGGAGCAAAAACTGAACATTGTGATCACCGGGAAAACAGGAAGCGGTAAATCTTATCTTGCATGTGCGTTCGGAAATAACGCTTGCCGAAAAGGCTATACCGTCAAATACTACAGAATTCCTGAACTCCTTATTGAAATCCAAACGGCTAAAATCGAACACCGGTACACAGCTTTTATGAAACAGTTGCAAGGTGTGAAGCTACTAATCCTGGATGACATCGGGCTTAAGGCATACACCTTGGAAGAAAGTCGTGACATTCTGGAAATAACGGAGAGTCGGTATAACAAAGCATCCACATTAATTTCAGGACAGATGGCTCATTCGAAATGGTATGAATTATTCCCGGATCCAACGACAGCTGACGCCATAATGGATCGAATTATCCACAACTCATATGTCTTATCGTTGGATTCAAAGAAATCCATGCGGGAAGTCATGGCCGAAAAAACAATAAAATCTATTGAAAACAATACGGCATTATCGTAAGATCAAATCACTCGACAAGGTGTCCGGATGTTTCCGGTTTAGTGTCCGGATACTTCCGGAATCGCCGTCCGGATCAGCCGGAATAGGGTCTGTCAATAATTTTGTGTAAACTCTTTAAAAAAGACTTCTCCCCGAGGGGAGAAAAATTTATTTAAGATGCTGTCCGATCCGTTCCGGGAAGAAAACGGACAACTGGAGCAGCATTTGACCCC
>JAQBPR010000007.1 GCA_028287395.1 Bacilli bacterium | reverse complement strand
TACTCCGCTCGACTTGCATGTATTAGGCACGCCGCCAGCGTTCGTCCTGAGCCAGGATCAAACTCTCCATAATTGAAACGGGCCGAAACCCGTTCTTATTTCAGAGCGATTTCTTTGCTCATTCTTTTAAACTTATTTGCATAACTAACCCGAAGGTCAGCTTTGCGCTGGCTGTTTCGAAATTCATTTGTTCAGTTTTCAAAGAACTTTTTGGGTATTCGACAAATTTTGCACACTTCAAATTACGAGGTGAAGTTTGTCGTCACAAGAAAATATCTTAACAGCTTCATTATAGAAAAGCAACTGTTTTCTTTTCCCAGCTGCTGTCGAAGCCTTTCCGCTTTAAGGCGGCAAAAGATAATTTACCACAGCGGAAAACACTTTGCAACTATTTTATTTTACCATTTTAGTATATCAGTCATCTTATGCTCACTTATTCATAATGGTTATTAGCTTGCCAACTAAGTCTTGCGCAATCGAAGGACCCACACCTGGAATGTTACGAAACTGAGCAAGTACTGTTTTCATCCATTACATTTCCCTAATCATTGTAAAAGCTTACGAAGCTCATCCTCACTATCGATGATACGAATCCCTAGCTCTTGCGCTTTAGTCAATTTGCTTCCGGCGCTTTCTCCAGCAATGACAAAATCCGTTTTTTTCGAAACACTGCCCGATACCTTAGCGCCTGCCGCTTCCAGCATTTTGGCAGCATCGTCCCGACTTAGTGTCGGTAAAGTTCCTGTAAGAACAACGGTTTTTCCGTAAAAAATATTGCTTTCATCCGCAACAGCAGTTTTAACCGTTGCCATAGGTTGAACTCCTGCAGCAAGCATCCGCTCAATACTATGCTTCATACTTGGATCGGCAAAAAAGGAGACAATACTCTCCGCAACAATACTGCCGACATCGGGCAAAAGAATCAATTCTTCTACCGGAGCAGCCATTAACGCTTGCAGATTGCCAAAGTGATCGGCTAAAACCTTGGTTGTCGTTTTCCCTGTATTCGCTATCCCAAGCGCAAATAGAAAAGCTGCCAAATCTGGCGTTTTACTTTTCTCGAATGATTCCAGCAGTTTATTAGCCTTTTTTTCACCGAAGCGTTCAAGGCTAAGCAGTTGTTCAAACGTAAGATCATATAAATCAGCAGGATCCTTAACACCACGCTCGTGATAAAGCTGCTCAGCGGTGGCAATACTAAACGCATCGATATCCATGGCATCTCTTGAGGCAAAATGCGTAATCCGCGCAATTAATTGAGGCGGACATTCCAAACGATTCGGGCAAAATAAATGCGCGCCTCGTTCTTCCAACGAAGAACCGCAAGATGGGCAGGCAAGAGGATATGCAATTTCTGCGCCATCTTCCTCCTCGCTTGCTTTACCTAGAATCTCTGGAATAACATCATTGGAACGACGAATGAGCACTAAGCTGCCGAGTGCGTTTTGGAGGTTTTTACGCTCGATATCGCCCCGATTGTTTAATGTGCATTTCTGTACGGTTACACCCGCAAGCTCAACTGCTTCGACAGTAGCTACGGGAGTTAACTTTCCTGTACGTCCGACTTCCCAAGACACAGAAAGCAAGGTGGTTTCCGCTTCTTCCGCCTCGAATTTATAAGCTACCGCCCAGCGCGGAAATTTCTCAGTATAGCCAAATACTTCACGGGTACGCATATCCGCTACTTTCACAACACCGCCATCAATCAAATAATCCAGAGTTAAACGATTTTCCGCCAAACGTTCCAGTTCATCCGCAACTGCATCAATGGAATCAAAAAATTGAACATACGGATTTACGTTAAAACCATTGCTCCTCAAAAAGCCAACCATTTCTTGATGATTAGTGAACTGTAAATGGTCACTGTAGCCCACATTATAAATAAAAGCGTTCAGCTTACGTTCAGCTGTCATTTGCGGATTAAGATTACGCAGAGCGCCGGCTGCGGCATTTCGTGCGTTTTTCAATTTCTCAACTGCGGTTTCGTTATATTGCCGCAATACGGATAAGAACATCATCCCTTCACCCTGCACCTCGATAATCCCTTCTTTATAAGGGATCTGCAATGGAATGGAACGAATGGTGCGTACCTGCGCCAGAATGCTTTCACCGGTAACACCATTTCCACGTGTGGCAGCCTGGACAAGATTGCCCTGATCGTAAGTCAGGTTCAAGGTTAATCCATCATATTTGAGCTCGACAGCAAATGATAACGGCGGCAGCAAATCATCCGGATTAGCCGCATTGTATTGTGCCAGCAGCTTTACAGCTCGCGTGTGCCATGTGAGCAAATCCGCTTTATTCTGCGCTTTGTCCAAGCTCCACAGCTTTGCCCTATGTTTGTAGGAATCAAAGCCATTCAAAAGCTTATCCCCTACTCTTGAGGTGGGGGAATAAGGAAGTACAACGCCCGTTTCAAGCTCCAAGGCAACAAGTTGATCATAAAGGAGATCATATTGTCTATCCGTAAGTTCAGGCTGATCCAATGTGTAATACAAATGATTGTGTTGGTTAATTTCTGCTATAAGTTGTTTCATCCGCTCTGTTTGCTGTTCCGACATCAACTGATCCGCCATTCCACACACTCCGTCGTTCATTTTTAGAAGCTTAATCTAAGCTTTCGTAATCGGTGCGAATTTCGCCAACAAGCGTTTTACGCCCACCGGAGCCGGGAAGGCAATGTTAAGCTCCATGTCTTCACCGCTGCCTTTAACAGCAACAATAACACCAGTCCCCCATTTATTGTGTACTACTTTATCGCCATTTTTAAAATCCGTCACTCCATTAACCGTTGATGTAACATGCTGCGTCGAGGTAACAGGTTTACTGCCCCCACTAGGCTGTCCAAAAGATTGCCCTGGTTGTTGTCTTGAAGTCGGATCAAACGAACGTGCTTGACCGGAACGGAATGATGAAGGTCCCGAGTTTCCGTAACCATCTTTGGTTCGTGAGGATGATTCTTTCAATTCATCGGGAATTTCCAGCAAAAATCGCGATGGTGCATTACTGCTCGTCCGTCCGAATAAGGTACGCATCCGAGCACAGGTCAAAAATAATTTCTCCTCTGCCCGCGTAATACCTACATAAGCTAATCGACGTTCCTCTTCCATTTCCTCGTTGTCCATTAAGGTTCTGCTATGTGGAAAAATACCTTCCTCAAGCCCGGCAATAAATACGATTGGAAATTCCAATCCTTTGGCGCTATGCATCGTCATTAGCACAACAGCATTATTATCCACTTCCTCAGGCTCTTGTCCCATTAAATCAATATCCGCAATCAGTGCTAAATCAGTCAGAAAGGAAAGCAGCGACTTATCCTCGTTGCGCTTTTCAAATTCTTGCGTAACGGACAGGAACTCTTCGATATTTTCTAGCCGCGATTTGGATTCGAGCGTACCCTCGCGCTGCAGTTCAGCACGATACTGCGTCAATTCAAGGACCTGTTCCGCCAGTTCAGTTACCGAGACATACTCTACCATACGATACAAATTACTGATTAATTCGCTAAATTCACTTAAAGCTTTCTTCGTCCGAGGACTAATATCCACATCATCTAAATGATCTAATAAAAGCTCGAAAATGGACTGATCGTTCTGCAGCGCCATTTGTGTCAATTTATCAACGGTTGTGTCGCCTATTGCACGCTTAGGTACATTAACGATCCGCATTAAACTAATATCGTCATTCGGATTGGAAATTAACCTTAAATAAGCAAGAATATCCTTGATTTCCTTACGGTCATAAAACTTAATGCCGCCAAAAATTTTATAAGGAATCTCCGATTTAATCAAAACTTCTTCAATTACTCGTGATTGAGCGTTCGCACGGTATAGAATCGCATGATCCGCGAATTTTTTCCCGCTGTCTTGACCCTTTTTTATTTCCGAGGCAATAAAGTAGCTTTCCTCATGCTCTGAATCCGCTTGATAAAGCTGGATTTTCGCGCCATCTTCTTTGCTTGTCCATAGGTTTTTCGGCTTACGTCCGGTATTGTTAGCGATGACTTTATTTGCCGCATTCAAAATATTGGAGGTCGAACGGTAATTCTGTTCCAACAAGATCGTGACCGCTTCCGGATAATCCTTTTCAAAGTTTAAGATATTGGTAATATCGGCACCGCGCCAGCCATAAATCGACTGATCGCCGTCGCCTACCACACAGATGCGATGATGACGTTCCGCAATCATCTTGCACAGCATATACTGCGCTCGATTCGTATCCTGATATTCGTCCACATGGATATATTGGAATTTATGCTGGTAGTGATCAAGCACTTCGGAGACTTCTTTGAACAATTGAATCGTCAACATGATCAAATCATCAAAATCCAAAGCGTTATTGCTTTTAAGCTTGCGTTGATACAATTTATATACTTTAGCCGTAATCCCTTGAATAAAATCACCAATCTTATTCTCAAAAAGCTCTGGAGTAATGAGTTCATTTTTGGCGCTGCTAATCGTGGCTTGAATGCTTTTAGGTTCAAATTTCTTCGTGTCGAGATTCAATTCCTTCATACAAGAACGAATCACGGAAAGCTGGTCAGTCGAATCCAAAATCGTAAAATTGTTGGTATAACCAATTCGTGAAATATCCCTCCGCAGAATACGCACACACATGGAATGGAAGGTCGATACCCAAATATCACGGGCAGAGCTGCCCACCAATTGTTCAACCCTTTGCTGCATTTCACGCGCGGCTTTATTCGTAAAGGTAATCGCCAAAATACTCCACGGGGCCGCTTTACCCGAGGCGATCAAATAAGCAATTCGATGAGTCAGCACCCTCGTCTTGCCGCTGCCCGCTCCAGCCATAATTAATAATGGGCCGGATACCGCTTCAACAGCCTTTTTTTGCTCCGGATTTAATTTGGAAATAGACTGAAATATATCAATTTGAGCATTCATCTATAAAATATCCTCTCATAAATAAACTGTAACCAAATCAAAAACAAACATTTGTTCTATTAATTATAAGGGAGAAAGACTGTGAAAACAATCCTATTAAGCTCGACTTGATTGTAAATCTTAATTATATTTTACTGCAGCAACCGTACTAAGCGCTTGTCCCAAATCATCGTAAATCGCATTGCCAACCACAATCGTATGCGCTGCTTGCGAGGCCTGTCGTGCTTTATCAGCATTATCAATTCCGCCTCCATAAAATAACCTTGCGCCTTGCAGTGTTCTTGCTGCTTGCTGAACCCAGCTCATATTACCAAATGCACCGCTGTACTCCATATAAAATATCGGCAGCTGAAAGAGCTTGTCAGCCAATCGGGCATAGGCAATCACATCTTCCTCTGTTAAATCGCATTTCGCTTCTGTTAACTCAGCAACGGTTGACTGTTGGTTTAGAATAACATAGCCTTCAGGCACAATTTGCTCCCAATGAAGCAGCGCGCCATAATCACGAAGCGCGCGTTGATGCTGTCCCGCAATCCAGTCCGTATTACCCGCATTTAGCACGACGGGCACGAAATACAAATCAAAGCCCGGCACAATGGCCTCCATGGTAGAGATCTCCAACACACACGGCAGTACAAACTTACGTACCCGCGCTAGTAAATCTACGGTGTTATCATAAGTTACATTAGAGGAACCGCCTATGATAATCGCATCTGTACCCGACAAGCAAATACGCTCCAGTGCATCATCATCTACCTCTCGTGCAGGGTCCAGCTTAAATACGTGCTTCCAATCTTTTATATGCAAGCTCAAAGAATCGAGCCTCCTCATCATTTGAATATGTTTCAAGTCCCTGGATTCATTTAGATAAATTCGCTTTGGAAGCTTTAGGCAACGCTAATATTATTATAAAGGAGACTGCTGCAATAATGGCAAGCATCCAAAAAACATTATGGAGACCTGAAGCTAATGCGTGGCGATAGCCGCTAAGAATACTTTGCGGGAGACCTGCAGCATATTCCGGACTCAGCGCTTTATTCATATCGATTTGCTTCGCTACGTCGGGAGACAAATGATTCAAAATTCCATTGTTTAACAGCAAGCCAAATGCTGCAATCCCAATGGTTTGCCCTAAGGTTCGCGATAATTGATTCGATGCAACAGCACTGCCGCGGAGATTCCAGTCCACCGCCGACTGAACGGAAAAGGTCATCGAGGTAAAGATGAATCCAAAGCCAAAACCGAATATACCTGTAAATAACGCTATGACCCCAAGCGTAGGAGTGGAAGCAGAAGCGAGTGCAATACCGACACTACTGACAATAAGAAGAAGCATTCCAATTATAGTAATCGTTCGAATGCCTAGCTTGGTGAGCAATCTTCCTGATACCACTGCACTTATCGGCCAAGTGATAGTCATAGGTAAAAGGGTTAATCCCGATATTGTAGCCCCCTCGCCATAAACACCTTGAATCCATAATGGCAAATAGAAGTTAGTCGCAATAAAAATAGAAGCGACAAGAAATCCAGCCGTATTCGAAATAGCGATGATCCGAATGGAGAATAGCTTTAGAGGGATCATCGGTTCAGGAGATTTCCACTCAATATACAGAAATAAAGCGCCAATTATAATAGCAAATCCAAACAAGCCAAGAATAATCGGCGAACTCCAAGGATAAGTAGTGCCCGCCTGCAATAGCGCATACAAAAAACTACTCATGCTAGCTGTAAAAGTAAGCACGCCCCAGTAATCAATGTGCCTGCTCTTACGTTCAAATTTTTCATGCAAAGCGGAAATAAGCAAGAACAAGGAGATAATGCCAAACGGAATGTTAAAATAAAAAATCCACCGCCATGATACATAATCCACCAGCAAGCCTCCGGTTAACGGTCCGAGAATACCTGCAATTCCCCATACTGCACTAATGTAACCCTGTACTCTAGCGCGTTGTTCTAATGAAAAAATATCGCCAATAATCGTATAAGTAACTGGAATTAAAGCGCCTGCACCGATTCCCTGAATGGCTCGGAAGATAATGAGCTGTTCCATGGATTGCGATAACCCGGACAAGATCGAGCCGAATAGGAATAGGATTGTTCCGACTGTAAATACAATTTTCCGACCGAACAAATCAGAAACCCTGCCAAAAACAGGCGTCGCCACAACCGTGGTTAGCAAATAAATAGAAACAACCCAGCTAATCATTTGCATTCCGCCAAGCTCGCTGGCGATTTTAGGCATCGCTGTACTTACGATCGTCCCTTCAATAGCAGACAAAAACGTGGAAATCATCAGCGCGATTAAAACAATTTTTGCATTTGTCGTTGTTTGCAATGTACACCTCTGGTTTGTTCTATTTTTGCAATCATATTTGACAATAATACCTCTCTGCTTACGGCAAACGCAAGAAAAAACCGTACAGATAAAGCTATCTGCACGGCTACAATATCATTTTACTTGGGCGAAGCTGAAGGTTCGGGTGGTTTACTGGCATCGTAAACCGCTTGCACATTGGCTGTTGGTACACTATAAGCCCAAGCATCGCCTTGCTTGACGATCCACACATTCTCCTGGTCCACTTTACCTATATATGTGGTTGCAGCTTCCTTGCCCGCAGCTGATTCAGTCACGGTAATTCGCAGTTCAGGCGCATCCATTTTAATATCAGAAGCTGCTTTTGGCAGCTGTGCAGTAGCAAGCGCTACTACTTTATCCAAAATCGCCGTGCCCTCATTCGCTTTTAAATCTTTTCCATCCAGCTTCCAAGTCGATTCAAGCACGGTTTTATCGGCTTGCGCCTTATCTAAAAGCCATTTCGCGCCTTTCCATTCCACTTGAATGCTTTTGACATTATCATATTTCAACTGTACGGCATTTGTTTCGATAAAATCAAGCGGCTGCTTCGTTATAGATTGCAGAGCTTGATCACTTAACTCGTAAACAGCGGGAGCATCTGCTAATTTCGCATACACGTGTCCGGCAACAGGTAATGGATTGCCCACGAGCAGGTTTTTTACCGTTCCGTCTTTTAAAGTAACCTTAAAAAATTGTTTCGGGTCGGCTAAACCAAAATCAGCTAAGTTCGTTGGATTATCACCGACTTTGCTATCGTACGTTAAGGCAGAAAACGCATCATTCCAACCCTCTACGCTAAGATGATTCACCGTATACGTTGCAGGCTTCGCCATTTGCCAATCGGTTCCTGATTTTGTGAGTTCGATTAACGAAGCCGTACCGGATGCAGCATCAACCGTCTGCAATTGAACTGCGTTAATATCTGCGCTTTGCACTGTGGTCAATTTCTGCGGCTCAACCGCTTTCTCTTTGAAAAAAGAATGGCTGGAAGCGTACCAAAATCCACCGATACAAACCAACACTAAGATCAGAGTCGGGAGCAATCGCTTCATCCTTTTCTCCTCCTCCACCAAATCCCGCCGCCAAGCAGCAAAATGAGCAAAGGTATGATAATGAGCGTAAGATATTGAATCGTTCTTGCTTGGCCCGGAGTGATAATAATTTGCTGCGCCTGCGTTTCAACTCGCGGACGAATCGTTAATTGATTTTTTTGCTCCTGCAGCCAGCCTAAGCTGTTCAACGTAAAATCGCGGTTGCCTTGCTGTCCGAGCCAATCATTTTGCATGAAAATACCATTCCCAATAACAATTGCCTTTGGTTTGCTGTCTTTATCTTGAATCGCAAACGCTAAATTTAGCGGTCCTTTGACATCCGCAGCTGTTTGTTTAATATCGTCCTGAGTCAATGATTTACCGGAAGTAAACAACGACAGATTGGTTATGCCGTAAGATTGGTCGGATGTTTTGAGCAATACCGTGGATTGCACATCCTTATTGTCTGTATCCGCAGTAAGCGCAAGTGCACCCGGAAGAACAGCCAATCTTTGCTGCTCCTGCAGCTTGCTTGTAATATCATGCGTCCCGTAGTCCGGAATAATCGTAAATGGATCATTGGATAGTGAACTTTTCGATTCTACCGCCAATGAAAATTGATTTTTGATTCCGACACTTTTCAAGATTGTATCCCAATTTTTCCATGTCTCCATATCTTTGGCAATGTCTAATGAAAATATTAGCTTGCCTTTCCCTTTTAGGTAATCCTCGATTAATTTCGCTTCTTTATCACTTATTTCATTCGTTGGCGATAACACAAACAATGTTTCTGCATCCGCAGGAATTTGCGTTTCCTTTAACAAGTTGAGATCCTTCACTCCATAACCTTGACTCTCTAAGCTGGAAGTAAGAGCACTCGCCGATGCAATGGTTTGTTCCCCATGTCCAGTCACAAAATAAACCGCATGCGTTTCACCAGAAATTAAGTTAACAATTGCTTGGGTAAATTTTTCTTCACCATTAAAATTATAGGAATTCTGCGAATCGCCTTGTGTAAACAAGTCAGCACTGGAAACGGTTTTCGTTTTGCCGCCGCTTTCAAAGATGATCGCACCGTATTCCTTGATATTATACTGCTGTGCAACGGTTGGTTTTTTAGTTGGATCAACTTCTTCGTACGTAAGCTTGCTGTTGCGTTTGTGATATTCTGCAAGCATGTCTGTGATTTGTGGATCTACTGTGCCTTGTTGATCTGTAAAAGCAATCACATGAACATCTTTATTTAACTGCTTCAATGTCGTGGTGGTTTGCTCTGACAATGTATAGTTTTTATTTTTGCTTAAATCCCACTGGACGCCCTTCAGTGAATGAAGGAAGATCGTGAGAACAATAAAGATACCGATAACAGCCAATGACAAAACTACGGCATTGGTCCCTTTGATCCAATTTTTCAAACGTTTCTCCCCCTATCTCCACCGTTTTCTATCCAGCAATTGAATGCTGAGTATAATAAATACAACAATAAAAGTGATATAAAATAATAGATCGGCTAAATTTACGACCCCTTTTTGCAAATTGGCCGTTCTACCGACAATGGAAAATTGCGTAAGCCATTCTTTTCCTGCCGTTTGCGAGCTGCCGCCCATATACTCAATCATCCAAAGCAAAATCATAAAAGCAAAAGCAACGATACCCGAAACCATCTGATTCGCGGAAAAGGTGGAAGCGAACAAACCGACCGCCATCAATGCGGAACCAAATAAGAATAAACTTAGGTAAGACAACCACATCACTGGCTGATCCAGCTTGCCAAAAGCAGACATCAGCAGCGGGTAAATCAATGAACCGCCTACAAGAACACCCTGAACAACGACGGCTGCAAGGTATTTACCTACGATAATCTCTGTAATACTTGCAGGCGAGGTGAGCAATAATTCATCCGTACCTTGATGTAATTCTTCCGAAACGAGACGCATGGTCAGTAAGGGAATGATGAACAGATAAATAAACATCATCGTGCCGAAAAGAGGTTTTACATCCACAGTCATCGAGCTCAAAAAATTGCCATTAAAGAAAAATCCACTTACGAGAAAATAAACCGCAAACGCAATATAAGAGGTTGGAGCGAAAAAATAAAGCTGCAGCTCTTTACGGCTCAAAGCCCACATTCTATGCATCTTCATCCACCTCCAAGAGCGAATTTACAGTGGGAAGATCCTCAAACGTTTCCGTTTTTTCATCCGTTGTCAGCTTAAGGAATATTTCTTCCAGACTTAAATTTTCTTTTTTCATTTCGATGATAGGCAACCTTAATTCAGCCATGCGGAAAAACAGGGCTTCACGAATATCCTGACGATCCTTTGAGGAAACACGCAGCTTCACGGAAGACACTTCGAGGCTTGTTTCATGGTCAGCGTTGACTGTCTCTTGATTTTCAGTCGTTACCGTAACCATGCCCACTGTTTCCATCTGTTGAATTTCATGAACTATGGTTTCACGCGGCCCTTTAACCTCCATGCTAACCTCGAAGGTTTCACCCATTGTATTAATAATTTGCTCCGGCTTATCGTCCAGCACAATTTTCCCTTGATTGATAATCAAAACCCGATCGCAAAGCGCATTCACCTCAGGTAAAATATGCGTACTGAGCAGAACGGTATGCTTCTCCCCCAACTCACGAATCAGTTGACGAATTTCAATGATTTGCTTGGGATCCAAACCAGAGGTGGGCTCGTCCAAAATAAGCAAATCCGGATTGTGTAAAATCGCTTGCGCTAACCCCAAACGCTGCTTATACCCCTTGGAGAGTCCACGGATAATTTGCTTTTCCCTGCCTTGAAGCCCCAGCTTTTCCACAACGGAACCAATGCGGTGCTTCTGTTCCTTTACTGGAATATCACGCAAATCTGCAATGAATTTCAAGTAAGACTGCACAGTCATTTCCGGGTACAACGGCGGCGTCTCCGGCAAATAGCCTATTTTACTTCGTGCTTTGCGCGGATGATCCTTCATGGATAATCCATCGACAAGGATTTGACCTTGTGAAGGATTCAAATACCCAGTAATCATTCGCATGGTTGTCGTTTTGCCCGCTCCATTTGGCCCGAGAAAACCAACAATTTCTCCACGGCTCATGGAAAAATCAATGTGATCCACCCCACGATGATTTTCATATAATTTACTAACCTGCTGAACTTGAAGCACTTCGACACCTCCTTTTCTTGTTTCAATATATCTATATAACAATAAGCCAACCTTAATTAAATCTTAAGATTGGCTTAATATTTTGTGTCTAAATTGTGAACATCACTTTACTAATTGCCCGCGAGTAACACCTAGCTGATTCGTCGCTTTCAAAGTCCGCCAAACTTGCGATCCGCTAATTTTACCCTGTAATGCTTTATTATAAAGCTCTATTACCTCAATGACTTGCTCGGATGTTTCTTCAAGAAACTCTACGCGATAGGATGAAACACCTAATTCGATGAACTGCTGTAAATATTCCGCTCCAGATTGTTCGATCGCATTATAGACCGTGTTGCGACAGCCTTCATCGACACGAACCGGATGAGACATTCCAATCCGATCTTGTAAGGATACTCGACTTTCTTCGCAAGGTCTGCCGCAATTTGTAAAATCTGTCCCTTCGCTTAAAAAAGTACAATATACACAATGCTCCATATGAAACATCGGCAGATGCTGATGTATCACGATTTCAAGGCTGCCTGTATTCGATTTCCGCAGCATATCGACCATCTGTTGTATATTCAGATCATAGGATGGGGTTACACGACTGCAGCCTGCGGCAAGAAACAAATCAACGGTTTTATGATTCGCAATATTAAGTGAGAAATCACCGATCAATTGCGGATGCTTCTGCTCTGGATGAAGCTGTTGCTGCTGCATATAGTAATACAACGCTCCTGTATTCCGTACAAGTACGGCATCCGGCATCAGCTTTGCGATATTGTTAAAATACCCTGTTTCCCCCGGCATATGAATGCGAGGCGTTGCCAATGCAATTTTCTTACCCTTTGCTCGAACGGCTTCGACCGCCGCTGGAAACTGTTTAATGAATTCGAAATCTGCATAGATCCATTCTACTTCAGTTTGAACAACCGCTTGAACTTGCTCCAAAGTGCGACAAAGTGCGCTCAGCTGCGCTTTTCCTCGCGGCTGGCTTGGTGTTTGCGCATCCGCATACTCATCTATGATTCGTTTCGTGTAGGCTCGCGGCTTTTGCCGTTCGGCTTCAAGCTTTTCCACCGCGATACGACGCATTTGATTCAATTCCTTCATCGGCACAATCAAGTCACCCTGCAGCTGTAAATCTAAACCATCTAAAGTGTATATCGTTCCGCCTAAACGACCGAATTGCTCCGTAAAAAGTGTCTCGTCCATCGGACGCTTCTCTGCAAGCACCAGCAGTTGTTCCGATTCCACTAAAATCGTATGGCCCGCCTTTGTGTCTGTCCACCAGCTTTTCAACGGATGTCCTAACGCGCCAACTACCTTGACATGCACGGGGAACACACGGTACGGCTTTTCCGTTTCGTAGGTTTGACGTAATCGTTTGTCTAAATGAGGGTCATTGGTCTTCCAAATCCGGTCTCCGACATGAACGCGGTTTAAATCCACATCATTCCGTCCCGGCACGATGTCATATTTGCCGCCTGCCGCTTCGCCCTCAATCTTCATCCCATTGCGGCGAAGATCATACACCCGCCCGCCTTGCTCCTTCTTCGCAGGATCTCCGGCGTCAAACACAATCCCGTCCCCGCGCTTCACCGGGGCCTCAAGCTCGCAAACCACGCCGTCGCGCAGCACCTGCTTGACGCGGCCCAAATAAACCCCGCGGCTTTTCGGATACGTTCCCTCCACAAGCTGCTTGTGGTTGGTGCCTTTGAAAAAGCCGTAGGTCAACCCACGCGAGAAGCTCTGCTCCAACTCGCGCATTTCTTCCTTGTCCGGCAGCGCCTTGTCGCCGGCAAAATACCGATCGATCGCCTTGCGATACTTGGCGACCACATTGGCTACATATTCCGGGCTTTTCATCCGCCCCTCAATTTTAAAAGACGTCACCCCAGCCTCAATCAGCTCCGGCATAATTTCCAGCGCCGCCAAATCCTTCGGCGACAGCAAGTAGGCCACATCGCCCATCGGCTTTTGCACACCATCGACCATGAGATCATAGGGAAGCCGACACGCTTGCGCGCATTCGCCGCGATTAGCGGAACGGCCGCCCCACATCTCTGAGGTTAGGCACTGCCCTGAATAGGAGACACATAACGCACCGTGAACAAATACCTCCATAGGCAGCTTTGCTTGCTCACCGATCGCCTTTATTTGTTTTAAATTGTTTTCACGCCCAAGCACAACCAGCTCTAAATTAAAAGGCTTCGTAAATTCGACAGCCTCCGGTGAGGTAATGGTCATTTGTGTCGAACCATGAATGGGAAAGTCTGGCGAAATATCACGAATCATTTTCACCAAACCTAAGTCTTGGACAATAACTGCATCAACACCAGCATCAATACATGCGTCCACCAACCGTTTTGCTTCAGTCAACTCATCCTCAAACACTAGAATATTAAAGGTCAGAAAACCTTTGACTCCATATAGATGCAGATACGACATAATATCGGGCAATTCGTCCATCCGAAAATTATTAGCTCGTGCACGGGCATTAAACTTCTCCACACCGAAGAATACCGCGTCCGCTCCATTAGCCACCGCAGCTCGCATACATTCCCAGTCGCCAGCCGGCGCCAGCAGTTCAACATCTTCCTTGCGAATCTTGTTCATTGTCATCCTCCGTTTAACCATAGCTTTGTTGCAAGCTATTTCGTTATAGTTTATCAGAAAAGCAGGTAAGGAATCCAGTTTCACGATTATACGGAGCTTATATTTCACGGACAAACGCGACGCGTCTTTTACAAAACGACGTTAGCTGTTTATTTTTGCTTGAATTCATTTTCTCTCGTACTAATGTTATAATCTGCTGGAATCATATAACGTTGGAGGTGTCACAGTGAAATTAGGGGTCTTTTCTGTTCTATTCTCACAAAAACCTTTCGAAGAAGCGTTGGACTATATCGCTTCGAAAGGATTACAAGCTATTGAATTCGGCACTGGAGCCTACCCAGGCAATGCACACTGTAATCCGGATATTTTATTAAATGACGATGGGAAGCTCAAAGCATTCAAGCAAGCTATCGCATCGCGCGGTTTAATCATCAGCGCATTAAGCTGCCATGGCAATCCATTGCATCCACAAAAACAAATTTCACAAGAACACCATGAAATTATTTTAAAAACCGTCGAATTAGCACAACGATTGGAAGTACCGATTGTGAATACATTTTCCGGCTGTCCCGGTGATCACGAGAACGCCAAATATCCAAACTGGCCCGTTGCTCCGTGGCCTAACGATTATCAAGAAATCCTCGCTTGGCAATGGGAGCATAAAGTCATTCCATACTGGCGCGAGGCTGGAAAATTTGCCGCGGATCGCAATGTCAAATTCGGCTTAGAGCTGCATGGCGGCTTTTCCGTACATACGCCAGCCAACCTGCTGCGACTTCGCGATGCCGTCGGTGAAGTGATTGGCGCTAATTTGGACCCCAGCCATATGTGGTGGCAAGGCATTGATCCCGTGCAAGCGATTCATGTTTTAGGTAGAGCTGGCGCCATTCACCATTTCCATGCCAAAGATACTTCCATTGATCCCATCAATGTGAACAAACATGGTGTTACCGATATGCAATCTTATTCGTTGATGCTTGATCGTGCTTGGCAATTCCGTACAGTCGGCTATGGACATGATCTAAAAACATGGGCAGACATCATAAGCGCGCTGCGCTTAGTTGGATACGATTATGTAGTTAGCATTGAGCATGAGGACGGGTTGATGTCCGTAGATGAAGGCTTCACTCGTGCAGTGCAGAACCTAGAGCAAGTATTGATTAAGGAACCATTAGGCGAAATGTGGTGGGTTTAATCGTCTAGAACGTATGCTTATAAATGCACAAGAAAAGGCCCTTTGCCAAAAAAATGGCAAGGGGCCTTTTCTCCTGAAAAAGTTAAGCTGAAAACCAATGCTGCACCATAATAACATCCATAAATAGAAATACTAAAAGTGAAACTCCGCCAAAGCCAATGGCAACCTTATTTTGTTCCTTTGCAAGCAAGGAACGAATAACGCCTATTGCAATCAGAATCGTGAATGCAATGACAAATAAATCGAAATAATCAAATGTAATGCCGAATAAATCAAATGTACCTGTCGATATTACTTCTTTTGCAGCTTCTGCAGCTATTAACATGGAGATCCCTCCTTTATTTAAATTATGTAAGAAAGTATAAGTTTTTTCACTTATACTGATCTTATATTTCACTGGTAAACGCAATCCGTCTTTGAAAAGACGGCGCAGCCGTTTCCTCTTGTCACAAAAAAATCGCCTATGTTTCCTATGTTATCTTGTGAAGCGAATGGATGCAAGTGCTTTCTGTACTTATCCTTAGTTTGTCACAGAATCGCCAAACTTCATATTTACTGTTAACGGGCAACTTGCGCTATTCCCATTCGAAGAAACCCGCGATAATCCTCGCGATAGGATGAATGAATCTTTCATTATTGCCCGTTACCAGTATAACGCAAATCTCACTTTTCTATAATAAAACCTTATAGGATTGCAGGTGCAATCACATTTACTTGCCTAGAGCAATTATGATAAGATAATAGATATTCATACTGAATTCGTCGGAATTCACTAAATCTAAGGAGGCAAACCATGTCTTACGAACCCATATGGGCGGCAGACCCGTCCAAATTGAATAAAGCAGAAATTATGAAGCTTGAAAAAGATGGCTTGGATGTCATCCGCACCATTATTGAAGAATATGCCACAGCAGGATACGACGCCATTACCGAAGATGACATGAACCGTTTCAAATGGGCCGGCGTTTATCAGCAAAAGCCAAATGAAGGTCATTTTATGATGCGCGTGCGCATTAATTCTGGTGTTTTGAACAATGAACAAGCGCGAGCTCTTGCTGAGATCGCTGAATTATATGGACGTGACTTGATGGATGTGACGACACGTCAAGCCATCCAATATCATTGGTTGCGTATTGAAAATATGCCTGATATTTTCAAACGTCTAGAAGCTGTCGGCTTATATTCTTTCGAAGCATGCGGCGACTGTCCACGTACTATTGTCGGTAATCCATTGCAAGGTATTGATAAAGACGAATTATTCGATACGACCGATTTAGTAAATCAAGTCAGCAGCTTTTTCTTACTGAATCGTGATTTCTCCAATTTGCCGCGTAAATATAAAATGTCCATTTCCACCAATGTTTATAACAGCGCTCATGCAGAAATTAATTGTCTCGCCTTCACACCTGCAACAAAAATAATCGAGGGAAAAGAAGTTATCGGCTTTCATGCTATGGTCGGCGGCGGACTTTCCGCTAAACCTCACCTAGCTAAGCCTTTGGACATTTTCGTTCGTCCGGAAGAAGTACTAAAAGTAGCAACAGCCGTAACTACTATCTTTCGTGATTTCGGTTATCGTGAAAAGCGTCATCATGCCCGCTTGAAGTTTTTAGTTGCAGACTGGGGTCCAGAGAAATTCAAAGAAAAACTAATTGAATTGACTGGTGAATTGCCGACTCGCGGCGATGATAAGACGATAGGCTGGACAGCCGCGTATTTCGACGGTATACATCCACAAAAACAAGCAGGCTTAAACTATGCGGGATTGAATATTCCTGTAGGTCGTTTAAGCGGAACGGAGTTTAAAGAACTCGCTCGTTTAGCTGATGTATACGGAGACGGTCACGTTCGTACAACCATGTCGCAAAATATTATATTGTCCGGGATTCCTGACGCTAAAGTCGAAGCATTGCTGCAGGAAAAGGTTTTGGACCGTCTTTCACCAAATCCAAATCTTTTCATGAGCCGAACGATTTCCTGTACTGGAAATGAGTTTTGTAATCTAGCCGTTGTTGAAACCAAAGAAAGAGCAAGAACAGTTGCCGCATATTTGGATGCTAACCTGGAACTAGACGAAGAAATACGCATCCATTTTATTGGTTGTCCAAACTCTTGCGGACAGAAGCATATTGCGGATATTGGCTTGCAAGGCGCATTAATTAAAACACCTGAGGGAATGGTCGATGCTTTTGATATCGCCGTTGGCGGTATCTTAGGTCCAAATGCAACATTTAATACGACACTTAAAGGTCGTGTATTAGGTGATAAAGTCGGACCCGTACTAGAACAACTGATTCTATTCTATAAAAATAACAGCAGCGAAGACGAAACATTCCATCAATACTTCCTTCGCGTCGGAGCACCTGCTTTCCAAGAGAAGCTCACTGAAATCTTAGTTTCCTAATCACTTGATATTTAAAAAGCTTAGCGAAACTGGCTAAGCTTTTTTTTATTTATTAGGCTCTGCTGAAACTATAAATTTCTAGACAGATCATTCGGTGTAGAAGGCGAGATTCTCCAGAGTGGACCTCAAGCCAACGTCGTGATCTTCCTTCCGTATTCCTTCGGGTACGTTCTCACAAATGATGGTAACCTTGGTGCCTTCCGGAACGGCTGCTAAGGTCCATGTCATGATCATCTCTCCCGCAAAAACGGGGTCCTCGGACTCGAATTCTACTAACTGCACAATCCGCTCGTTTGGGGCGAACTCCAAGAATCTACCTTTGACGACGTCAGCATGTTCCGAGGTCTTGCCTTGTGTTGAATGGTTCGTTCCGACATAAGTTAGGGACATTCGATAGGCTCCACCGGCTCGAGCGTCGAACTCGTAGATATGGCCTTTCATACCCTTCGGTGGAAGCCACGAAACCAGAGCCCCTGGGTCCACGAATGCCTTATAGATAGTTTGCGGTGATGCCTTGATGACTCTCGAATCAGAGTCAATTCTCTTCTTGCTCGATGCATTTGTCATGACTTCAAACCTCCTTTTTGGGTTTTACGTTCAGTCTCTTGATTTCTTCCTGAATAATCCCCATCATTTTCTCAACCTTTCATAAAAATCCAAAGCCGTTATCCACATAATACCATATGCCAATATGCCATTCTACAAAACTGCCCGAGGGAGCTTAATAAGAAAATCAACAACAAAGTTTATACGCTTGCATCTTGCTGATCTGAAACCATCTTACCGCACAAGCTGATCTTCGGGTACACACGAATGTAATCTCTTGGAGGTGACAAATGTCATCCGACAAAAGAGAGTCGAAAATTTCCTAGACAAAAAAAGCCGTCCAGCGGACGGCTTCCCTTTTTATCGATTTAAGTATTATCCTGGCCGTACATCGACGAGGTTTGGTTCATTTTGTTCTTCGCCAGCTTCAGGTAACCGTAGACATTTTGCAGCTCACTGTCACCTGCAAAACGAAGCTTCATCGTATTGGCAATTTCTAAAATGTAGGGCTTTAGTGCCGATGCACCCCCACCAATCACGTAGAAGCATTCAATGTCCGGGTATTTATTCCAACGTTTTTTAATCAAATCAACGATTCTTTGTGCCGCACGATTAAAATAAGCATCCACGATGGGTTTAAAGTTTGCTTGTCCCTCGCCAATCCGTTGAATATTATAATTACTATTCTTCACCCGTTGCACCAGCTTCGTTCGGCTTGGAAAACGATAGCCATACAAATCTTCGACATCATGAATAATAAAGTCTAGATACATAGCCAAGCCCATTTGCTCGCCTGTGCTAAATTGATTGTCAATGCTCATTCGCTTCAATACCGGAAAATCAGTGGTGAGCGCACCCATTTCGCAAATGCCAATACATCCATAATACAGCTCTTCGTCTTTCACTTGAAGATTATCATGCGTTGCCATATGGAATAACGCAGCTGCGCCTTCGATTGAAATAATCGCTCTACGAACAATCACTCTAACTTTACGATTACGCAGCTGCGGCGTTGTTAAAAATGTCACTTCATGCTCGCCGACTAATCTTTCTTCGAAGCTTTTATTAAACTTCGCATAAGTACGTACGGGCAAGCCCGTGCCGATTACATATTCAACTTCATCATAAGTGCTATTAAAGGATGAACCCGCACCAGCTTGTCCGTTTATACCCGCATAAGCCAAAGCAGTTAAAGCTACAATTAAAGATTGATCTGACAATGCTTTATTGTCCGTATCCTCTAATTCAACATTATCATCGTTTTCCATTGCCAGCAGACCTATGAAAAATCTTTGATTGCTCTTAGCGAGTCTTGGACTATGAATCATCACATCCAAGCCTTTAAGCGGTGAGTCTTCTTCTTGTAAAATAGATCTTTCGTAACCAGGAGCTACAATATTCGGTATGACAATAGTGTCCTGGCCACCATCTATTACAAGCTTGACGCTATCATTCCCTATATCAATTCCAGCTAATTTGACCATAATTTCCCCCTTTTAATCCTAAGTGAACAATTCCGTATATTACTGATTTCTACTCTTTTCTTCGAATTCCTTCTTCAACATGCGGCAATCTACAATATTTTGTCATTCTATTGCAGGTTTTTGACGATTTATGCCGAATTATGTAGAATCACTAAATCTGAAAATTGTTCCAATTCCGCTAGAAAGGAAACAATCATGAAATTGAAATGGATGAGAAAAAAGTTTACCTTTATGGTTATTCCCGATGCTGACGGGAATCGTGGAGTAGTACGTTTTCGAGTACACGGTTTGCTATTGTATATTTTATCTTTCATTTTACTTGTCATTCTCATATTTAGCTCAATCCTATATATTGTACATTGGAAAAGTACAGGAGTGAATAGCTTCCTCAAAAAAAAGCTTTCAGGGCAAGAGCTGCAATTCACGCAAACCGTGACTGCAAAAGATACAACGATAGAACAATTGCAGAACAAAGTCATTGAACTCTCACAACAAGCGAATGAAATCAAAAGTAAAGTGGGTGAAATGGAAAAGCTGGATGCGGAAGTAAAATCTCTCACCGGCACAGACACAAAAGCAAAGGCTAGCATAACTCCGCCTACGGATAAGAATGGAGATCCTCTCGTTCAAGGAAAAGGCGGCACTTTAATCCCGGTAACAGACGAAGACATTAGTACATTAGCGGATCAAACCAGCTCGGACTATATGAATTTGTCTCGACAAATGACTGAAATGTTCGGCAGTCTGGAAGATACAAAGAAAAAAGCTTTAGAATCGTTGCACTTGCTACAAATTACGCCAACCATATGGCCTGTGGATGCAAGATACATATCATCTGGTTTTGGATATCGCATAGATCCCTTTACTTATGCGCCAACCTACCATAGCGGTTTAGATATTGCTGCCAGTACAGGAGATCCTGTTTTTGTTACAGCAGACGGAACGGTCGTCTCTACAGATTATGATTCACAGCGTGGCAATAATATAATAGTTGACCATACCAATGGAATTCGGACTTTGTATTTGCATTTGAGCAAAATTCTTGTAGCCAAAGGAGATAAACTAACCAAAGGACAAAAAATAGGTTTGGTTGGTTCAACGGGTCGCAGTACTGGAGCTCATCTTCACTACGAATTGAAAAAAAATGGTGTAAGTGTAGATCCTACACCCTATCTTAAAGCATCCAGAAAGGGAGATTAACATGTTTAAAAGCAAAAAGAAACATATCAATCCCAATACAACCGATACCTTAATCGGGGAGGGCAGTCAATTCGAAGGCAGGATTAAATCAGAGGCTGGTATTCGTGTCGAAGGTCATATTACGGGAGACGTCGAATGCAGCGGTGATGTAACCATAGGCGAACATGGCATTGTAAAATCAAATATTATTGCACGCAATATCGTTATTGCAGGATCGGTACATGGAAACATCATGACACGAGGAATTCTCAAAATCACTGCAACGGGTAAACTTTACGGTAATACGACTGCTGCTTCATTGATGATCGAAGAAGGCGGTATATTCCAGGGTGCAAGCAAAATGGAAGCAAAAGCAGCACACAATGAAAAAGTAGAGAGCGAAGAAAAACTAACTCAGAATGTGATTCCTTTTAGTTGAATTTGGTCATCGAAAGAAGCCTCCGAACCACTTTGATAGTAGTTTCGGAGGCTTTTTCGTTCGTTTATTGGGATGCTCCCTTATTCTAAAACCAGCTGTAATTCTGCTTTTGTTCGCGCACGATCACGTTCTAGAATGGGCTTTAAGTATTTCCCGGTATAAGAGCCCTTTACTTTTATAACTTCCTCAGGTGTCCCCACCGCAATGACCAGACCCCCGCGACTTCCGCCTTCAGGTCCCAAATCGATGACATAATCCGCAGTTTTAATCACATCGAGATTATGCTCGATCACAAGCACCGTTTCTCCGTTATCGACCAAACGATGCAGCACTTCCAGTAATCGTGCAATATCATGGATGTGTAATCCTGTCGTTGGCTCATCGAGAATATAGATCGATTTACCTGTGCTGCGACGATATAGTTCAGCCGCCAGCTTGACTCGCTGCGCTTCACCGCCGGATAACGTCGTAGCAGGTTGACCAAGATTCATATACCCAAGTCCTACATCAAACAAGGTTTGCATTTTACGCTGAATACGCGGTACATTTTTGAAAAATTCACATGCATTCTCGATAGTCATTTCTAAAATATCCGCAATATTTTGTCCTTTATAACGCACTTCCAATGTTTCCCGATTATAACGTTTGCCTTTACAAATTTCACATGGGACATAAACGTCTGGCAGGAAATGCATTTCAATTTTTATAATTCCGTCCCCTCTGCAGGCTTCACAGCGGCCACCTTTTACGTTGAAGCTAAAGCGACCTTTTTTGTAGCCGCGAATTTTGGCTTCTGATGTAACGGAGAACAAATCACGAATATCGTCAAACACACCCGTATACGTCGCCGGATTAGAACGAGGGGTTCTACCAATCGGCGATTGATCGATATCGATTACTTTTTCAACATGCTCTAAACCGATGATTTCCTTGTATTCGCCCGGTCTGGTTTTGGCACCGTTCAATTCGCGCGCCAAGGTTTTGAATAAAATTTCGTTAATTAACGTGCTTTTTCCTGAGCCTGAAACACCTGTTACGCATGTGAATACACCTAAAGGAAATTTAGCATGCACATTGCGCAGGTTATTCTCCGTAGCCCCTTTAATTTCTAGCCATTTCCCATTCGGTCTACGCCGTTCTGCAACGATTGGAATGAATTTACGACCACTGAGATATTCCCCAGTAAGCGACTTTGGATCATCCATGATTTGCTGTGGGGTGCCTTGAGATACAACTTCTCCGCCATGAATACCTGCTCCAGGTCCAATATCAATAATGTAATCCGCAGCCAGCATCGTATCTTCATCGTGCTCCACAACGATTAATGTATTACCTAAGTCACGCATATGCACCAGAGTTTCAATAAGACGTTCATTATCACGTTGATGCAATCCGATGCTAGGCTCGTCCAAAATATAAAGCACACCCATCAAGCTTGATCCAATCTGTGTTGCTAAACGAATCCGCTGCGCTTCCCCGCCCGACAATGTTCCTGCCGCACGACTTAAAGCCAAATAATCCAGCCCAACATTAACAAGAAAACCCAAACGCGCATTAATTTCTTTTAAAATAAGATTAGCAATCGTCATTTCACGTTCCGTAAGACGTAAATCCGCGAAAAATTGTTGTGCTTCTCCAATAGATAGTCCTGTTGAATAAGCAATATTTTTGCCTTGAATCGTAACTGCCAAGCTCTCCGCTTTCAAGCGCTTGCCTTTACATTTATCACATGGCTTTGAGCTCATATAAGCTTCAATATGCTCGCGTATGCCCTCGGAAAAGGTATCGCGGTATCTTCGTTCGAGATTTTTCACAATACCTTCAAATGGCACCATCGCATCTCTGGTTTGCCCTAATTCATTTTCATAACGAAAGCGAATTTTTTCTCCATCCGTACCATGCAAGAGAATTTTCATTTGCTCAGCAGTAAGTTTCTCCACTGGCACATTTCTCGGTATCTTGTAATGCTGGCAAACGGAAGCAAGAAATTGCGGATAATAGTTGGAGGTGCTGCCCGCCCAAGCTTCAAAGGCGCCATCCTGAATGGTTCGATTGCGATCGGGAACCAACAAATCTGAATCGACAATCATCTTGCTCCCTAAGCCGTCACAGTCTGGGCAAGCCCCGTAAGGGCTGTTAAAAGAAAACATTCGCGGCGCCAATTCTTCGATGCTAAAACCACATTCCGGACAAGCCAAATTCTGGCTGAACAATAATTCCTCGTGATCCGTTACATCGACAATGACCCGCCCATCGGCTAGCTTCAGTGCCGTTTCTAAAGAGTCAGCCAACCGTGCTTGTACATCTTCTTTGATGACAATTCGATCGACTACAACTTCAATTTTATGTTTTTTATTTTTGTCCAGCTCGATTTTATCGGCTAGCTCAAAGAGTTCACCATTGACACGAACACGCACAAAGCCTTGCTTTTGGATGTCTGCAAATAGTTTGTGATGCTCGCCCTTGCGTCCGGAAATGAGCGGTGCCAATATTTGCAATCTAGAACGTTCTGGAAATTCCATGATCCGATCAACCATCTGCTCGACCGTCTGCGAAGTAATTGCTATCCCATGCACTGGACAATGCGGACGTCCAATCCGCGCAAATAAAAGTCTTAAGTAATCATAGATTTCCGTTACTGTTCCCACAGTCGAACGCGGATTTCGACTTGTTGTCTTTTGATCAATTGAAATTGCCGGCGATAACCCTTCGATTGAATCAACATCCGGTTTTTCCATCTGCCCTAAAAATTGACGTGCATAGGCAGATAGAGACTCTACATACCGTCGTTGCCCTTCCGCATAGATTGTGTCAAACGCTAAAGATGATTTGCCTGAACCACTCAATCCGGTTAGTACGACAAAGCGATCACGCGGGATCGTCACATCAATATTTTTTAAGTTATGAACCCGTGCTCCCTTGATAACGATATGTTCACTTGCCACGAAAAAAATCATCCTCTCGAAATGGTTTGTACTAATCCTGTACTTTTAGTTCCATGACCGCATCACGCAGCTCTGCCGCTCTTTCAAACTGCAGGTTTTTGGCGGCTGTCTTCATTTCTTGCTCTAAGCGCTCAATGAGCGTGGCACGTTCTTTTTTAGAAAGCTTGCCTTCATGTATGTTGGTCAAATAATCTGCCTTTTGTTCTGCAACCTTGGTTGCTTCAATAATTTCACGTACTTTTTTATTTATTGTCGTCGGCGTAATGCCATGCTTTTCGTTATGCGCCATTTGTAACAAACGTCTGCGATCCGTTTCATCAATCGCCTTCTTCATGGAATCCGTGATTTTATCTGCATACATGATGACGCGACCATCCGAATTTCTTGCCGCACGGCCAATGGTTTGAATCAGCGCACGTTCCGAACGAAGAAAGCCTTCTTTATCGGCATCTAGAATAGTGACCAATGATACTTCCGGTAGATCCAAGCCCTCACGCAATAAATTAATCCCAATCAGAACGTGGAAAACACCTAAACGTAAATCGCGTAAAATTTGCATCCGTTCTAATGTTTTAATATCGGAATGCAAATAACGAACTTTAATCCCAATTTCTTTCAAATAGTCGGTTAAATCCTCTGACATTTTCTTCGTCAGCGTCGTCACAAGCACACGCTCATCTTTACGAATTCGTTCGTTTATTTCATGGATCAGATCATCGATCTGTCCTTTTGTAGGACGAACTTCTATGATCGGATCCAACAACCCCGTTGGTCGAATAATTTGCTCCACCATTTCTGGGCATCGTTCAAGCTCAATCGGTCCCGGAGTAGCGGAAACATAGACGATTTGGCTGACCTTTTGTTCAAATTCTTCCATTCGTAATGGACGGTTATCCAGTGCTGAAGGTAAGCGAAAGCCATGTTCAACCAACATTTCTTTTCTCGCTCGGTCACCGTTGTACATCCCGCGGATTTGCGGCAAGCTCACGTGCGATTCATCCACCACAAACAGCATGTCCTTAGGAAAGTAATCTAACAAAGTATACGGTGTAGCGCCGCGTTCGCGGAACGTGAGTGGTCCTGAATAGTTCTCAATCCCAGAGCAAAAGCCCATCTCCTGCATCATTTCGATATCGTAACGCGTTCGCTGCTCAAGTCTTTGCGCTTCAAGCAGCTTGTTATTTCCGCGTAATTCTATTAATCGTTCTTCCAACTCTTTTTCAATATTTACAATAGCAATTTTCATCGTATCTTCATGCGTTACAAAATGCGAGGCTGGAAAAATCGCAATATGATCACGCTCACAGATTATTTCACCCGTTAATACATTTATCTCAACAATCCGTTCGATTTCATCGCCGAACAGCTCTATACGTACCGCTTGCTCACTGTTCGAAGCAGGAAAGATCTCAATCACATCACCGCGTACACGAAAGGTGCCGCGTGTAAAGCTGATATCATTTCGCTGATATTGAATATCCACTAATTTATGCAATATTTCATTACGCGATCGTTCCATACCTACTCGCAGAGAAAGCAACAAATTTCCATACGCGATCGGAGAACCGAGACCGTATATGCAGGAAACACTCGCGACGATAATCACATCGCGTCTTTCAAATAAAGAGCTCGTTGCCGAGTGACGCAGTTTATCGATTTCATCATTAATGCTTGAATCCTTCTCGATAAAGGTATCTGAAGAAGGGATATACGCTTCAGGTTGAAAGTAATCGTAATAGCTAACAAAGTATTCCACAGCATTATGCGGGAAAAACTCCTTAAACTCACTGCACAGCTGCGCCGCAAGCGTTTTGTTATGCGCAATCACAAGAGTCGGTCGGTTTAATTCAGCAATAATTTTAGCTACCGTAAATGTTTTTCCTGTGCCTGTCGCACCGAGTAGGGTTTGCTGCTTCTGACCGGATCTAATACTTTTAAGCAGCTGTTCAATGGCTCTCGGCTGATCCCCTTGCGGTTCAAATTCCGAAACCAGCTCAAACTTCTTTTGACTCAAAATGATATTGTCCATTTCACTCACCTTTACTCACCTGTAAGGCGCTATTTTGATTTTAACTAAACTTTTGGCAGTCATTTTCCGATATAAAAATATAGCTGTGTAACAAATTAAGAAATAGGAATACTTGTTCGTTAATTATACCTCTTTTCGATATTTGTTGCAAATAAAGAATGGCATTTTCACACCGATAAATTATGAAGATATATAAGTTGACCTAGGGGTGGTAGTTTCGTGGATTTGACGACAGTTATCGGTTTAGTAGTGGGAATAGTTGCTTTGCTAGGCGGTTATATATTAGAGCACGGTGTAATAATGGCACTCATTGTTCCAAGTGCAATGTTAATTGTTTTTGGCGGTACGATAGGCGCTGTTATAGTCGGAATACCCATGTCCCAATTGAAAGAATTGCCTGAGGCGTTTAAATTAGCTTTTAAAGAACCGAAGCGTGATCCGCTTGTCGTTATTGGCGATCTTGTTGATATGGCCACTGTTGCCCGTCGTGAGGGCGTACTTGCCTTAGAGCAGCGTGCGCAAGAGCATTCCAATCCTTTCCTGAAGGAAGGATTAATGATGGTTGTGGATGGTACAGATCCAGACCTAACCCGACAAATTCTCGAGCTGGAAATGGACGCAATTGGTCACAATCACGAAAATTACGCTAAAATATTTGAAGCTGCAGGCGGTTTCGCACCTACGATGGGTATTATCGGTACCGTTATGGGTCTTGTTCACGTTTTAGGAAATTTATCTGATCCGGGTACATTGTCCGGCGCGATTGCGAGCGCTTTTACAGCAACATTATATGGTGTGGCAAGTGCGAACGTATTTTATCTACCTGTTGCCAACAAAATCAAAATCCGCAGTAAAGAACAAATTTCCGAAATGGAATTGATGCTTGAAGGTATTCTAGCCTTACAGGCTGGGGAAAACCCACAATTAATCAAGAAAAAATTAACCTCATTCCTCCATCAAAATAAGAAAAAGACGACCTCAGTGGAAGAAGGTGAGGACAATGGCGAGGAGAAATAAAAAAAAGCATGATAATGAAAATCATGAGCGTTGGCTGCTTACTTATGCGGATATGATTACTTTGCTGCTCATTTTCTTTATCATCCTTTACTCCATGAGTAAAATCGACGTCGCTAAATATACTCAGCTTGCCCAGTCGCTCTCTATGCAATTTAAAAA
>JAQBPR010000002.1 GCA_028287395.1 Bacilli bacterium | reverse complement strand
TTAGAACCCGTGATTAAACGGTTGTTAGCCAGTACTCTGGGATGCTTCATTTTCAGCTTGCGTTGCGGACGTAGGACGTTCATAAGCTTACATAACCTGTACACTTTCTTCTTGTTAATCACAAGCTTGTGGCGTCTTCTTAGCAACAAGGTGAGCTTGCGGTAGCCATAAGCAGCTCCCTCACCCGCTAAGAACTCCATAAGCCATTCGCAGATTTCCTCATCGCTTACGGGCTTGCCATTTACGTTATATGATAAACCAGGTGCGGGGCGACCGCTCCTGTGGATCGATTCAATTTCAACTTTATTCACATGTGCATAATACGTCGAGCGTTCCACTTCCACTACACGCAGCACGAAGGCGATGCAGTGTCCTCGAACAATATACTTGTGGGCAATCTCTATTTTATCCGCAAGCTTGGGTTCGTTTTTTTTAGTAGGTCTTTGAGAATTTCTCTTTCCAGAGCTTGTTCCGCTAATAACTTCTTCAGTTTTTCATTCTCATGCTCTAACTGTTTATAATCATCAGCAGTGGGGATAAACTGGGCTTGTCTCTTGCTAGCCCCGTCTAACTTATCCACATCCTTACGATTTAATTCCCGTACCCATCTCAATACCATCTTGGGATCCAGCTCGTGCTGCCTTGCTATGGCTGTAAAGTTCCCAATCTCTTTCCCTTTTCGAATAATATCCATTTTAAAATTAAGATCATACTGTGTACGCTTCATAACGTTCCCCTCCGTCTAATATTAGTATATTTGATTAAGGGGTGTACTGTCCAAGTCTCCTACGGGGCTAAATTGAAACCATCTATAGACTTTCCTTTGCAACTTGAATTGATTTTTGGTAAAGTCGTTAAAAGTTTAAGAATTAAGAAAAAGATCACTCAAGAACAACTATCAATTGACAGTAAACTTGACCGAAGTTATATTTCTTTATTAGAGAATGGCAAATATCAGCCAACTTTAACTTCTCTTTTTGATATAGCCAAAGCTTTTAAAATGAAGCCCTCAGATCTCATCAGATTAATTGAAATTGAATTTGAACACCCTGAGCATTAACAACAATGCAATGAAGACCAGATCAATTGATTCTGGTCTTCTTATTTTAACCATGGTTTTTTTCATCTTACCGAGGGAGTTCATTAAAACATAAAAAACACGCATGTTTCTCTAAGATAATAATTTCCATCAACCTTAACAGAATTTTCAGTCATTCAATTATGCCAATCGTATCTAATTCCATGTCAATCCAAACTTCCAACTTTCTCTGGAATACCATGCAACGCCTAAAGTCAAAATCAGAAATACATTTTATTCTTGTCATCAGTTCCCCTCCCTTTTTTGAAATAAAAAAGAAGTACCACAGATGCCTAGAAATAATCCTAGGATTCTGCGGTACTTCCGCTTGGTTAAATTATAATATAATTGTTTAAAACTGTAAATAAATATGCTTATTTCCCAGGCTCCACGCATCTAATTTCCAGAAAACGGTTTATTCGCCCATATTCGAGCTCTGATTAAAAGCGAATTGCAAATACCGTCAGGTTTCTTCACGCTTCGCAAAATAGAGACATACCTTACCCAACGCGTGTTGTCGTATTCAGGTTCTTAGGATTTGACGACCCTTGTACCTAACTGTCATCCCAAAGGAAAGCCAGCAGGTTCATCGCCAACCACCGGATCTCTTCCTTCATTTCCTCCACAACTTCGGATTGCGGAATGTTCCACCTCCGAAAATGGTGCAGATGCCCAAACAAGAATGCGTAAAACAAATTCACGGCCAGAATCATAAACCCGAGTATGGCTTCGATGGCTGTTGGATCATGGACGAAAGGATGATCCATGTGCCAGTACGTTTTTAAGTCATGGAAGCCCATGTTTTCAATATCCCATCGGGCTGCGGCTATCCGGGACACGGTATCCGTTCCCGCTGCGCCTTGCTCCATCGTCGTCCCTACCCAACGCTCCAGTACATCCGTCTGGATCTGCTTCTGACCTCCCGTGATCACCGTTCGCTCTACGGTGCGCACCATCTTGATCATCCGAAATGGGATTCGCAGCTGTTCCCAACTCGTGAAGTCCGACTCATCCCAAGCCTGTACGGTAATGGTATTTCCCCACTTGTCTTTTTCCAGCCAACCGACATCAGGTGGCCTTTTGTCAAACAACCCTTTGGCATCTTTCATGATCCGTCGGCGCTCTTCCTTCATCCGCACCACCACGTGTTGGTAGTGATCCACCGCTTCATGAATGATCGTAGCTTTCGCATAGAGTGCGTCGAGGGTAAGCACATCCGCCAACACGCCGTGTCGCTGGGCCGCATGCTGGATGAGACGCGTTGCTGCTGCCGTTTCCCCTTCCGATTTCTCCGATCCATCCTTCTTCTTCAGCAACTCGGTTTCGTAGATAATCCGCGGATCCCCGCCTACCTTTTGCAGAAATACGGCGCGGTGAAAATACTCCGTCTCCCCGCTCGCCAATTGTCTCGTAAGGCATTCGTCACAGCAGCGGCTTTGACTCGCAAATAACTCTACCCCGTCGATCGCGGCCACTCGCCATCCATCGATCATCCCTTGGCGTAGCCCTTTGTTCTGCTTGAACCTGGCGATAAATAACGCGTGGTTCATACGATGACTCTCCATATTCCACTTCATTAGTGCTTGCCGTACTGCATCGTGCGAAGGCATTTTTTCTTTTGCTGGTATGAGTTGGCGAAAACGTCCTTTTTTCACATTTCGGTCTAACTCCTCCATACTTTGCAAGCGAAACAAAAAGAAAAAGAACATGACCACGAATATAGTAGCAGAATGGATATTCGGGGATTTCCGTCCGTCTTTTGCCTGCTTGACCATCGTTCTAAGTTGGTATATCTTGGAGGAGTGAGAGACTAAATCTCTTGCCCACTGTCTGTTCACAGTGGAATCACCTCCTTAGGTTTTGACCCTAAAGGAGGTTTCTTTATTTGCTTTCCATTTCCTGCTTGTATTCCCAGATCAATTTGGATTTTTTAATTTTTCGACACTGTCTTCTTTTCCCTACTCTCAATTGGGTTTAGTCCGCTTTTATTTATTTAGATGCGTGGAGCCTGGAAAAGCTCCCGCTGCTCCTATTCCCTGCAGAAAGCGGCCGCCGATAATCATCCAATAGGCCGACTTGTCTTCCAGGAACCAGGCCGCCAGGCCAGCAATTAATCCGCCTATTCCCGTAATAATTAAACTAGGTACAATGACGGTTTTACGTCCATAACGGTCTGATAAAAACCCGGCGATAGGGATCAGAATGATGGCTATAACAGAATAAACGGTGATCAGCATGCTTACTTCAAGTGAGGTGATATGAAGTTTTTTGGCAATATCCGGTAGGATGGGAAGCAGCATCGAATTTCCCAGTGTCATAATTAAGGGAATCGTTGCAATGGCCATTAGATCCAACTTAAGTCGGTTATGCATTATCGCACTCCTTCTTTGGAAAAAGACACCCGATGGGCCTAGCCTAATGACAGCGTGTTTGCCGTGTGCGGTTAAATTATTTCCTGCTGCGCCAAACTTTATTCCCATGCTATAATGCGGCGACCTCCTGCTCATCTTTCTCCTTTATTCTCATTTTGGTGAGTTCAGTGTCAAATTTAGCTTCAATCTGCTTCTTGGAGCCATATACAAATAAAATATCCCCATCTTGAATACTTAAGCTCTGCATCTTTTCTCTCATTTTCTCTTCGCCTCTGCGCAAATAAAGCAATTGGATATCTTCTTCTGAAGAAACGACTTCTCGAAACTTCTTATGAATATATTGTGATTCTTTATCGAATTGAATCCCGACAAATAAATCATCTTCGCTAATATAAAGGATCTCTTGAACGGGCAGCTCATGAATTCAATATTAAAATAAAGTAAACGAAGATAAATAAAATTCCGATGATATTCACCCTACT
>JAQBPR010000172.1 GCA_028287395.1 Bacilli bacterium | reverse complement strand
GTGACAAATATATTATTCGTTAGTTTTCCCAAAACTCCCCCCAAACATATGTTTCAATTCCAAAAATTTTCCTATTTATATTTTATATCGGTAATATAATTGAAATAATTAACAAAAATCGTCTTTTCTTCATTATCCATCAAGTGCAAGAAAAATAATACTGATATAATATATAGGGTATTTCATCTATAAAAACTCGGCTTTTACCGTAAATTTTTAAATAAAAAAGCCCACTCCTATAATAGCGAATGGACTTTTTTATTATACTGATGCAGGAACTGTGCTTACCAAACTGGCCTTCTGTGCTTCCGTGAAAATATTTGCTGCTTTCACGATTTCGAGACTTCCAAAATAATCAACCGCCTTTTCTGTTTACGCCAAAACTTCAATAACCGTTTTATCATTTATACTCCACTCCTTCGGAACCGAATCAACCACGAACCTTGTTGATGCAACCTTTTGCGTATCGCTTAAATTAGTGTATGCTTGTCCGAAGTTATGCAGACCAATTAAAGCCAGCCTTGCAACCTCTGATTTCTGGAACTGAGTTGTCATTATGAAACGAACGTTGGCATACTTATCGTAATGGCTAATATTTCACTTCCTGTTGCAAATTAGACGTCCTTGTTGAATGAAGCGAGGTAAGAAAATGCTCTCGCTCTAAGTATTTAATCCGGTGGGGCACGCTTATTAAGAACGAATGCAGGGCGATGCCCTTTACGCGTCCACATGTCTGTCTTTCCTCAAGCAGCACATCAAAGGCACTCAGTGAGCCCATGTCCTATTTGAAATACGGACAATATATTGACACTATAAGTAAATAGACTTAGTATTAAGTCAAAGTTCGACAAAATCAGACAAGTAATTGCATAATATTTCCACGATACTAGCAAATCGGTTGAAAAACCGAGACGCAAAGCCATGGGCCTTAAGGACATATGTCTAAGGTCGCCAGGTTACCGAATGGGTTGAAACCATCTTCCTTTCGGCGGATGGTTTTTTAATGTATTTTTTTTGAAATAGGAACCGATCGTCGGTATAACTTTCAATATTTTTCATTAGGAGGCCCTTTTCATGACTAGTCACATATCCGAGAATGATTTGCTTAATCTGATTAAACAATTGGATGAAACAGTCTCTACCAGTTGCCCGTCTGAAAGCTTGTTACCCTTATCGGATGGAGAGAGCAGCAATTCCGACGGTAGTGTAATCGTGGAAAGAAATAAAATCATTGTAAACAATCCCGTAGGAATGGGGCTGGTTGCTATCGTGACACCAATTCCGCCGCTAGTGTTATACGTAAATGGGATTATCGTCACCGGGGAAACACCGGTAAGGGCCAATGATGAAATCAAGTGGAGCATGGTGAATGAACAGCTGTTTACACTTTCCGTTTCGGAAGATAGAATGCAAGCAATCTTTAAAATACATGCGAGAGAACGATACGAATGGCGTTTAAAAGATGTTGAAAAATCAAATCGCATATTTTTGGAGGCTATCGAACAGTTTGATACCGTCATCGATTCTATTTCGTTTCCCGTAATTATGGACTCCATTAAAGATATGGGTATAGATAGGAATCTGAATTATTCGGTTATTTATCAGGAACATCAAGAATTCACGGGTAAACCGATCGTTTTTGCGGTAGGAAAACCCCCGAAGCCAGGGATTGACGCTCGATTGGAGTTTTATTTCAGTGAAGAAGTGGAAAACGTTTATATGGAGGTTTCGGGTGTAGTTGATTATCGTGACCATCTCCATATTCCTACGGTTAAGGCAGGGGAGATCATTGGACGTAAATTTTTCTTGGTCGAAGGGAAACCCGGCTATGACGTTTTTGGTGCTATAATTCAGCCAAACCATCCGAAAGACATTAGTATCATTGCAGAAGATAACGTTCAGATAGACGGTCAAGGCCGAATCATCGCCCTCAAGGAAGGACGGCCGAGAATAACAGGCACAACCGTCAAATTTGTCGAAATCTCCACCGTTTATGTCATTGCCGGTAACGTAGATATGGGAACGGGGCATATCGTTTTTTCAGGTGATATTGTAGTATACGGTGACGTGACCGAAAACATGATCATTGAATCACTCGGCAACGTCTATGTGCAGGGGAACGTTTTCGGCGCCACAATCACGGCAACCGGAAGCATTATAATCAAAGGAAATATCATGAACAGCCGATTGTACTCTGGATATTTCGGCGTTATTTATAACCGCCTGTTCCACGCGACCAGTCAATTGTTAATACAAATGAGGTTATTGACAGAAGCCGCTCAGACACTAATGGCACGGATTGCGGAAAAAGAACAGCAGGTGAATCCCGGTAGAATCATGCTCCTGCTTCTGGAAAGCAAATTTACCGATATTCCAAAAACCATCAAGGAAATTCTCACTGTCATTGCAAACATCCAGAACATTGAAAGGGAATCTCTGGTGGATCTTAAAGATAAATTAGAGTGTTTTTTATACCCTTTAAAGTTAGTTGAGATCGATTCATTGGATGTATTCATCTATATACAAAAGCTGTTGGAGGAAACGTATCAAAGTATAAACAGGATGCAAGAGACACCGTCCAAAATCGATATTCAACAGTGCCATCTCTCCGAACTGAAATCGAATGGCGATATCTTGATCCGGAGAGAAGGGGTTTTAAAAAGCGATTTGTATTGCAAGAACAATATCGTCTTTTACGAAGATAGATCAGTGTGCAGAGGGTCGCGGCTGGAGGCTGGCGGCATCATCTCCGCCATGAACGTAGGGGGTCAGACATGCTCGGGGATATATTTGAAAGCCGGCACAAAAATAGTTGTCAAGAACATCCACTCCGGCCGAGTATGCATTGGGAAATATTGCAGAGATATCTTTGAAAGTCTTGCCGATACGACATTTGACGAAAATTTTATGAAAAATCAAACCGTCGAAAGGGAGTTGAGACATGTGTAACGATGCGGGAATGGAGAAAATCATCGGCCATAAGCTGAACCGGAATATCTATTCCTGCAACGGCAGCCTCCTGTTGTCGGCATTCACGTTTTTAACTGACGAACATATCCAGTATATGGTCCAGCATAAAATATGTCTTTCAATCGATGATTTGGAACCGGTAGAGAATCGGAGTAAGGAATTGATCGAGAGCGCCGTTTCGGAAGTGAAAGGAATCTTTGAAACAGCTAGCCAAACTGAACGGATACCTATAGAGAAAGTAGAACGGGATCTGGTGCCCCGGATCACGGAGTTGGCAAACAGCCCTAGACTATTTTCTCATTTGATGAAATTGCAGGAGTTGGACGACTACACTTACCGTCATAATGTAGCCGTTGGGATCATTTCCACATTGATCGGCAAATGGCTCGGTTGCGATGAGAAGACACTATCTTTGTTATCCTTGTCGGCCTGCCTTCACGATATCGGTAAAGTGAAAATCCCCACACAAATTCTCAAAAAGCCCGGTAAGCTGTCATTCGATGAATATGCCCTGATGAAGAAACACACCATTTACGGATATGATATGATCCGTAATTCTTACAAAGCGACGTGTCACATGGCCTATGTGGCTCTTCAGCACCACGAGCGGGAAGACGGAAGCGGCTATCCCTTCGGAGTAAAAGGGGCCAACCTCGACCCGTTAAGCAAAATTGTTGCGGTCGCCGACGTTTTTCATGCGATGACATCCAAAAGGGTTTATAAAAACTCTACACCATTTTATCTGGTACTGAAGCAGATGAGTGATAATGCGTTTGGCTTTTTTGATCCGATCATTGTGACGACTTTCATGCAAAAAATCATGGAGAGTCTTCTTGGCTGCATGGCATCACTGTCCGACGGCAGGCAAGGGATTATTATCTTGGTCCATCGGGACAGTCCGGCCACTCCTCTAATTCGGATCGGAAACGGATTCGTCAACTTGAAAACGGAACCTGACTTGCATATCGAATCGATATTGTGATTTATATCACCTCTAAAGGTCGTGATATGGCAGTTTACACAACCTTACGGATTTTTGTTAAACGGGAACAAATTCGCACGTTCACTTTAGGTATTTAAGTTTGTCATGAAACTCATTTCCCACTAATGTCCCAGGTGAAATAAAGAAAACCCCCCGTTTTTAACGATCTCTCCTGCCGTATAAATAGTCCTGACACTCGCCAATGGTAAAACGATAGAACACCCATTCCCTTATAGTATATCCCACACTTCGTTCATATGGGTTATTTTAAGCGAATTGGTATTCGAGCCTGCAATTGTACTCCAAAACTGAACGCATCTTAAAAGTGCCTTCAAACTCATCTCGTGATGTATTCAAATTTTAATATTATTTTCACTCTTAAAGAAAATGCACGGGTTATGGCTGCAGAATTATTTAAAAATTTGAATGAAGAAGTAAACTATTATCACCACAACTATAAAAACCAAACATCCATTATTTCCACTGGGATTTGGACGTTGGGATCTCCTTTTTCTATTTCTGAAGTAAGCATTTGTAAAATCAGATGCAAAGCGATTTGCAGCATATCGACCTTGATCTTCGATTTTAACCCGGGATTCTTCTGCCGATACGATTCAAGCGATGTCGGATTCTCAAAAGTAAATACCTTAGCGTTGTCCTTCTTCTTCATCGGCTTATAAAGCGTCGGCACATTCTCGTAATACGTCTTAAACATATCGAAAAGGTTGTCCGAAGCTTTTGCATCCTGCGCCACAATAAAAGCGTTCTTCGCTTCCT
>JAQBPR010000264.1 GCA_028287395.1 Bacilli bacterium | reverse complement strand
TCTTGGAAGCGACAATGGTTATAAAAACCCGCATTATTTCTGGGGTGGCGCTTTTTATAACACGTTTCAGGGGGGAAGCCGTTATTCGGGTGACTCAGCCGCAGCAAGCGGGGCACTTCAAACCGCTCTTGAAACCTATGTAGCGGACAGTATTACCAGTAAGATTGCAGATGCCATTAAAAAGCATGGGGATATTAAGTGAAAGAAGAAATAAGCTTCTTCATTATTGCCTTAAGACGCACATCGTGATAATATATTACGGAACGCGGTCGTGGCGGAATTGGCAGACGCGCACGGTTCAGGTCCGTGTGGGCTTACCCCCGTGGAGGTTCGAGTCCTCTCGACCGCACCAATTTACATTCGAGCGGGCACCCCGATAGGGGTGCTTTATTCTATAAATGAGCTGAGAGGGAAGATATAGATGGAGAATTACAAAGCTGCGGTTGCAGAGCTTATTGCGTCACAACTAGAAGGCATGGAACCTGCTGAGGTGTTGGAATTATTAGAATATCCACCCAACCCGCAGATGGGCGACCTTTCGATGCCTTGTTTTAAATTAAGTAAAGCACTGCGTAAAGCGCCGCAAGCGATTGCTGAAGAAATACAGCGCAAACTGCCGCTGCATCCTGCTGTCGAACGTGTTGAAGCCACTGCAGGCTATGTGAACGTGTTTTTAGAGCAGACCGCTTTTACAAAAAATGTGCTGACTGAGGTTATTACTGCAAAGGAACGGTATGGCTCGCAAAACTTGGGACAAGGGCGTAAAATCGTCATTGATTATTCCTCCCCTAATATTGCCAAGCATTTTCATATAGGTCATTTGCGGTCGACGATGATCGGCAATGCGCTATATCAAATATTCTCCTTTCTTGGTTACGATTGTGTTGGCGTCAATCATCTTGGTGATTGGGGCACGCAATTCGGCAAAATGATGGTCGCTTATCGCATGTGGGGAGAGCAAAGCCGCGTTGAAGAAGACGGTGTGACAGAGCTGCAGCGATTGTATGTTCAATTTCATGAGGAAGCAGAGCAAAAACCGGAGCTGGAGGACGAAGCAAGGGCTTGGTTTGTCAAGCTTGAGCAAGGCGATGCGGAAGCGAAGCGGTTATGGAAATGGTTCGTTGAAATCAGCTTGCAAGAGTTTAATCGGATTTATGAGCTGCTTGGGGTGAAATTTGATTCCTTTGCCGGTGAAAGCTTTTATAACGATAAGATGGCAGCAGTAGTTCAAGAGCTCAAGGATAAGAACTTGCTGGAGCAAGATGATGGGGCGATGCTGGTTCGTTTGGACGAATTCAATATGCCGCCAGCCTTAATGATTAAGAAAGATGGCAGTACTTTGTACCATACTCGTGACATCACCGCAGCTCTATATAGAAAGAAAACCTATGATTTTGCCAAAGTGATTTATGTAGTTGGCGGTACGCAGAATTTGCATTTTCAGCAATGGTTTAAAATAATCGAGCTGATGGGTTATGCTTGGGCAGAGGATTTAGTGCATGTTCCGTTTGGACAGGTGAGTCTTGAAGGCGCAAAGCTGGCTACCCGCAAAGGCAATGTCATTATGCTGGAAGATTTGCTTCGTCAGTCGGTTGAAAAAATCCAAGAAATTATCGAGCTGAAGAATCCTGCAATGCCCAATAAAGCTGAAGTGGCTCGTCAGGTTGGCGTAGGAGCGATCATTTTTAACGATCTCAGCACGAATCGGATCAAAGATGTCGTTTTCTCTTGGGAGGAAGCGCTCAATTTTGATGGAGAAACGGGTCCTTATGTCCAATACACCCATGCGAGAACGTGCAGTTTAATGAAAAAAGCGGCTAACGGAGCAGACTGGCAGACGGATTTGGGCAGCATTAAGATGTCATTACTGCAAAATGTAGAAGCGCAGCTCGTTGCCAAACAATTATACTTTTTCAGTGAACGAATTGAACAAGCGATGAATAAACTTGAACCATCGATCATCAGCCGTTATTTGGTTGACTTAGCGCAAAGCTTTAACCGTTTTTACCATGAATGTCCGATTCTTGTGGAGGATGCTGAGCTTCGTTCCGCGAGACTACTGCTTGTACAAGCCGTACAAATCACGCTGTGCAATGGATTGAAGCTGATTGGCTTAGAAGCGCCTGAACAAATTTAAGGTGGATAGAGATAGAATGCAATAATCTTCTTAAGTATTTAAGAAATTATTGAAAAAGGTGGTATTTAAATTGCAGTCACATGTACCTATAATTCCGCAAAAAACCGCAGATTCAGGTCAATCCGCACAACAAACATCGCCATCTATCACTACAACTGAACCACTTCAGCTACAAAATGCATTAGCTGACCCAACCCTGCCACTTTCGCAATCACATATTTTGCAATTGCAAAAGACTATAGGGAATCAAGGTGTGGCGCAGTTGCTCAAATCGCGTTTGCAACCAGTTCAACGGTCGGATAAGTGGATTCCAATAAATGGAAATGGTTCAATTCAGCGGAGGATCGCCCAAAATGCAACGACTTGGCTGGATGGAACTGCCGCAAATAAGCAATGGATAAAGAGCTATTATAATTCTTTTTTTCTAAATGAATATAAGCGTTTGTTGGAAGTGACAGAAAACCCGCGAGCCGATCTATATTGGGAGATAAAAGAACTCTATGAAGTGTTTTTACCCATATACAATAATGCTTTATTTACGAATGATAATTGGGATGAGGTAGTAACTTTACTTGACGCGCTCGTCAGAAAAATAAATGAGGATTTTGATGAAATCGAGGATTCTTCCAGGTATTCCAACGTAGCAGAAGACAGTTGGGAGAATCCGAAAGCAGCACTGACAGCAGTTAGTGCTATAAATTTTATTGCTGCTCCTGCTGGTCCTTCAGCTCTAAATATGCCGGATATTCATGGCATAAATTTATCAGATGCCATAGCGGTCTTTCCCGCTGCTCTTATACGACAAATGAAGGACATTTATGCTGCGTGGGAAAATAGCAGCTTTATTGATGAAAGAACCGAAGCTGAAGTAGGCGGTGGCACGATCACATCAAAAATTCCAGGTTCACTGCGCAGCTGGCACACCAATGTACAAGGAAGCTTGCCGACAGCGCCCGGAGGGGCTACCCCTGCAAAGGCTCAACCGTTGGAAGATCATTATACGGCAACTTCTGGAGCCGGTGCCGCTATAGTTGCAGCCGGGCCCGTAGGATACGCCGAATATACTGGAACCGGCATCATGAATGATATACACAATAGTAAAATTGTATTTGACTATAAACAAGGTCATGTATTCCTCACATTAACGCATTACAAGCTATGGTCACAAGAAGACAATGGCCCTTCTATCAAAGATAAAACCGCAGGATCTGGAACCGAAAGTGCCTGGTATTACATTAACATGGGTGGCTAAATTAGCTGAAAATAAGAAAGCCCGCGCGGAGCGTAATTAAACGCTTATAGCAGCGGTTTTTTTTATGTTTAATTCCGTTCATATTGAGTTCATTAAAATATCGTATAGTTTGGATAATTAGAAAAAAGAAAGCAGGAGGCGAGAAAAAAATGAACGAAAAACAGAATTCAGGCAGCTTAAAGCAATTTATTAATCTAATCCGGCAAACGAAGCCGAGCAAGCTATTGCTTAGTGTTGCTATATCATTTAGCGTCATATCAACCATTGTAAGTTTGATTGTTCCCTTGTTCACAAAAAATCTGGTCGATAGCTTTTCGTTGACCTCAATCAGCCAAGGGCAAATCGTTATATTAGGTGTAACCTTTATCGCGCAAGCAATAACCGCTGGTTTCTCGATTTATTTATTAAATCGTGCCGGACAAAGCGTGGTCGCTGGACTTAGAGATCGCTTTTGGAAAAAACTGCTCGTGCTGCCGGTTTCCTATTATGACAAGCATCGAACTGGAGAGACGATCAGTCGAATGACGAATGATACGGGTGTGGTTAAAAGCTTGATCACCGATCATCTAACCAGCTTTTTCACGGGTATTATTTCGATTATTGGCTCCATCGCCATCCTCTTGTTTCTGGATTGGAAAATGACTTTGGTGATGTTGACGGTTGTGCCGCTTATGCTGGGATTTCTTATCCCCTTGGGAAGGCAAATGCGCAAAATTTCGCGTGGCATGCAGGATGAAACCGCTCGATTCACGACCATACTGGAGCAGGTTCTATCTGAAATTCGTCTAGTAAAAGCGTCCAATGCAGAAACGAATGAATACACAAACGGGAAAAAGGGGATCACCAATCTTTTTCAGTTTGGCTTAAAAGAAGGTAAGGTTCAAGCTTTAATTACCCCAGCGATTTCATTCGTAGTCATGGTACTGCTTGTTGTTATTATTGGTTATGGCGGGGTGCGTGTCTCTTCAGGGGCGCTTACGGCAGGAGATTTGGTCGCGTTTATCCTCTATCTCTTCCAAATTATTGTGCCGATCGGCCAATTAGCTGCTTTCTTCACCCAGTTGCAAAAAGCTAAAGGTGCGACTGAACGAATTATTGATACCCTTCATTCAGATGAGGAGGATCATACGACAGGGCGTAATCTAGAGAATGCTTACCAACCGATTAAAGTGGAAAATATGTCGTTTGCCTATGATACAGGAGAAGAAGTGCTAAAAGATATGAATTTCACTATAGAACCAGGCAAGGTAACTGCTTTTGTCGGGCCGAGCGGTGGCGGAAAAACAACGATGTTCTCGCTTTTTGAGCGGTATTACAAACCGATAAGCGGAGCAATCAAACTAGGAGTGGATACGATAGATCAATTTACGCTGAAATCTTGGAGAAGCCAGATCGGCTACGTATCCCAAGAAAGTCCGTTGATTGGCGGCACCATTCGAGAGAATATTTGCTACGGTACAGAGAGAGAAATCAGTGACAGCGAGCTGCGAAAAGCTGCGGAAATGGCGTATGCTGATCAGTTTATTGATGAGCTTCCAGAACAATACGATACAGAAGTAGGAGAACGCGGGATTAAACTATCGGGAGGTCAGCGTCAAAGAATTAGTATCGCCCGAGCCTTATTGCGCAATCCGAAAATTCTCATGCTGGATGAAGCAACTTCAAGCTTGGACAGCAGATCGGAAATTGTCGTGCAAAAAGCATTGAAGAATTTAATGAAGGGCAGAACGACCATTGTCATTGCCCATCGCCTCTCCACTGTGGTTGAAGCAGATCAAATTCTTTTTATCGAAAAGGGTCAGATTACTGGAAGCGGAACGCATGACGAGCTATTACAAAGTCATACGCTGTATCGTGAATTTGCCAATCAACAGCTGCGGATTAAAGAGCTGGCCTAAGGTTTTGATTATGAATTCGCTTCTCGTATTCTACTGAAATCTGATGTATTCTGTTTTATATACTTCCCATTAGGGGCTGATATTGATTATGACGAAAATATTGATCGTTGACGATGATGCGCATATCCGAGAGCTCCTTAAGGTGCTGTTGTTAAATGAGGGCTTTGAAATTTATGAAGCTGCGGATGGGCTGGAAGCATTGAAATCACTTGAATCGATCAAAGCCGATCTAGTCATTCTTGATATTATGATGCCGAATATGGATGGCTGGCATTTGTGTCGTGAGCTTAGGGAACACTATGATCTACCGATACTTATGCTAACAGCCAAAGGAGAAACCTTGCAAAAAGTGAAGGGCTTTGATCTGGGAACCGATGATTATATGGTTAAACCATTTGAGCCGCTTGAGCTGATTGTAAGGGTAAAGGCTTTATTAAAACGCTATCGCATCGCCGTATCGCAAACTGTGCAAATCGGCGAGCTGATGCTGAATCGCAAAACCTACGAAATCGCCATTGGCGAGAAGGTTTTAACCTTGCCGCTCAAAGAATTTGAGCTGATGTTCAAACTGGCAAGCTATCCGGGCAAAACATTTTCCCGGGAGCAGCTGATCGAGCAAATTTGGGGCTATGATTATGAAGGAGACGAACGCACAGTAGATGTTCATATCAAACGGCTGCGTGAACGGTTTCCAGATGATCAAAGCTCGTTTAAAATCAGTACGATTCGCGGGCTTGGCTATCGTTTGGAGGTGCTTTGATGGCGGAACGGCACTCGCACAGTAAATGGCAAATCACTAAAGGGATCCTTGGAATTCTTGGCTTTACGGTTTTTATTATGCTTTGCTGGTCAGCAGCTTTTTACATCTCACCGGTTTTTTTTCACTGGATCGGTAGGCATCCGAATGGTTTTATCATGCAGATTATGAACTCCTTATTAGGATTTTTTATATTTGGCTGCTTTATAGCGATCATTGGAAAATTAACGGCACCCAAACGTATGGAAGTGATTAAAGCGATCATTGACGGGATCAAACGAATTGCCAAGGGGGATTTTAACGTGACCCTGCCTTTGGATGACAATAATAGGAACAATCCATTCGGAGAAATTGTCGTCAGCATTAACAACATGGCTGTAGAGCTTAATCAAATGGAGCAAATGCGGCAGGAATTCATCTCCAATGTTTCGCATGAAATTCAGTCTCCGCTCACCTCGATCAGCGGTTTTGCCAGAGTACTGCAGAATGACCATATGAGTCAGGAGGAACGGCTGCATTATCTCGGCATTATCGAATCGGAGAGCATGCGACTGGCCAAATTAAGCGAAAATTTGCTTAAGCTGACTTCTTTGGAATCAGAGCATCATCCATTTGAACCGAAAAGATACCGGTTAGACAAGCAACTGCGCAATATCGTGCTTTCCTGTGAGCCGCAATGGCTGGAAAAAAAGCTGGAGATGGACATTTCCCTGGATGAAGTGAATGTGCATGCGGATGAGGATCTGTTGAGTCAGGTTTGGGTAAATCTAGTTCATAACAGTATTAAATTTTCAACGGAGCCTGGAGTCATAGGCATACAAATGTATAAAAAAGAACAGGAAGTCATTGTATGCATTTCGGACACAGGAATAGGGATTACCGAGGAAGATCAAGAGCATATTTTCGAGCGTTTTTATAAAGCGGATAAGTCACGGAATCGCTCCACCATTGGCAGCGGGTTGGGACTGGCGATTGTCAAAAAAATCATCGAAATGCACAAAGGAACGATACAGGTTGAAAGTGGACCAGACATGGGCACACAAATGACGGTGCGTTTGCCGATAGGTTCGTAAACGGATTTCCTTGAATCATTGGAACCACTGGATGGAAAAGATCTTCAACATGCATTAGAAAACTATATTCGTTAAGAGTGAGGATTCCGATGAATAAGCGTTTCTTAGTAGGTTATGGTGCAGCATTATTGTCTGCAGCCCTTGTTGGATTGTTTACCGTATTGAATAAATGGCTTTTAATAGAATTTATTCCGGCATTAACAGCAGGAGCATGGACATATCTTGCTGCAGGTTTTGTCCTTTTGCCATGGGCCATTCGTGCAGGAGGAATGAATTTTAAAAAACCGCTTATCACCATCGCTTGGCTGTTAGCTGGATCCGTTTTTGGTCCCAGTTTATATTTTATTGGGCTTAGATTGACTTCCGGAACGGAAGGTGTCCTTCTTATCAATACGGAAGCCGTTTTCACAGCCATCTTAGCATTTGTTTTCTTCAAAGAGAGATTTACCAAGGGAACCTTCTGGGCCAGTATGTTGATCTTAAGCGGAGCTGTATGGATGTCTTGGTCTGGAAACAGCTTGTTTTCGAATAATACTTTGGGTAATTTACTGGTTGCGATTGGTTATGTAGGATGGGCGACAGAGAATAATTTAGGTCGTCTTTTAGGTGAAAATATTCCTGCGGTCACATTAGTCTGTATAAAAGCACTCGTGGCTGGAGTAGTTATGGGAATTTTATCACTAAGCTTTGGTGAAAGCCTTGCAGTTCCATTGCGAGTCGTACCAGGAATTTTTGCAAGCGGAGCCGTATCGTTGGGTCTATCTCTGGCCTTGTTTTATAGTGCAATGCGCCATATTGGAGCTGGCAGGACAGGTCTCGTTTCGTCTACGTCCACTTTATGGGGTGTGTTAGGAGCCGTTTTTATACTTGGTGAGGTGTTAATGGGCAAGGTCATTGTTGGTGGATTATTAATGCTTATAGGCATTTCCATTTTTGCGTGGGAAACAAATAAAGAATAATCTGAGGCAGACAAACAGAATAAGCTGCGGGTGTAAAAACTCGGTATGGCATGAAAAGGCAACCAATTCCGATTATCGAAGCGGTTTTTTTTTGCTATTTCAAGTTTGTTTGATGCTTAAAACTTTATCATGAACACTTTTTTCAATTGCATTACTCCGATCCTTACTCCGAGTTCCTCCATTGTCAATTTAAGATTTTTTCTCGATTGCTTAATTCTTGTTCCAAAAATAGTCATACGATTTGCTTCCCCTCATACTAATTATCTATTGTGCAAATTATAATATATATGAATCTATTTATATTGTAAAAATTATGAAACAGGATTAAACTAAAGTTGATTCTCGTTTTGAGTACTTATCTAAATGGGGGGAACTAATGACAATAAAAACGAAGTTAAGGATCGCCTTCTCTATCATTTTTTTAACAATCGTATTTCTTTTATTGAATTCAATCTCTTCCATAAAAAAACTTAATAACTCTGTTGATGACATTGTAAACGTGGAATACGCAAAGGTTGAATTAGCATCAACGGTTCGAAATGATGTTAATGACCTTGGAAAAGCGTTGCGCAATTATATTTTATCGGATTCTGATAACATTAAGGAAATGCAAATTACTAAAATTAATCAAGACCGAGATCATGGCGGGAAGGCGCTGCTTGATTTAGAAAAAATGACCTCTGACGAACAAGGGACACTTATTATTAATCACTTGAAAATAGTAGGGGCAGATTATTTAACTTTCCAGCAGGACGTTATTAATAAGGCAAAAGCCGGAAGCATTTCCGAAGCTTCCAATATGTTAACGCTAGACTCGGCGAAATACCAGCTGAATTTGTATAATCTTGTAGAAGATTTGATCAACTTAAATAAAGTTTCAATGAAAAAAGCGGTTGAGGATGCAAAAGCCACATACCGCCAAGCATTGATCAAATTATTGAGTACTGCGATATTTTATTTGATTTTAGGAATTGTGCTGTCCATGATGTTAACTAAACGATTAACGCAAGGATTGACAAAGGTCTCAAGTGTTATGGAAGGTTTTTCTAAAGGAACTTATGATTTAAGCACAAGACTTGATGAAACTTTAAACGATGAGATCAGTACAGTTTCTAAGGCATTTAATCAAATGGCTGCTTCGCTTCAACAGCAATCTTCGCGTGAGAAAGAATGGTCTTTACGTATTGAAGAAGAATCATGGCTTCACGAAAGTATGTCAAAATTATTCACTTTAATTCAGGAAATTGACGATATGCAAATTGCATCGGAGCGTACACTATCTGTGATCATGCCTCAGCTCGGTGCTTCATTTGGTGTTCTTTATTTAACACAAGAGACGGAAGACGGTACCAAATGGCTGAAAAAAATGGCCGGTTATGGAACAAACGACTTGGAAGCTGAAACGCACGGAAATACGGTACAGTTTGGCGAAGGATTGGTTGGACAAAGCGCGATGGAAAGGAAGATAATTCAACTTTCCGATGTGCCGCCCGAATATTATAAAATTCAATCCGGTTTAGGCATAACCGCCCCTAGCGAAATAATCATAATCCCGTTACTTATCGGTAGTGTATTAAAAGGTGTAATTGAGCTGGCCAATCTAAAAAAATTCACTAAGATACAAATTGAATTTTTAACACAGATGTCCATTCTGTTTGCGATACATATAAATAAAATCAAAAATAAACTTAAAATCGAAGCCTTGTATGATCAATCTCAAATGATTGCCAATGATTTACGCCTGCAATCTGAAGAGCTTTTATTGCAGCAGGAAGAACTGGCCAAAATGAATGCAGAGCTTGAAGAGCAGACCGCAGCACTGGAGGTGTCTGAGTCTCAGCTGCAACTCCAGCAGCTCGATCTCGAAGACCAGAACCGCACATTAAAAAAAACCACCCTGGATTTGGAACGGAAAACGCAAGAATTAACCGATGCGATAAATTATAAAGCGTTATTCTTGGCCAATATGTCGCATGAACTAAGGACACCGTTAAACAGTATGCTTATCCTCGCCAGACTCTTGGCAGAAAATAAAGATAAAAACTTATCAACAAAACAAGTGGAATATGCATCGATTGTATATTCGTCGGGCTGTGATTTATTAACGCTGATCAACGAAATATTAGAATTAGCGAAAGTGGAATCCAAGAAAACTGAACTCAGCTTTGAACGAATTGAACTTCAGCAAATTGTTGAGTATGTTCAACGAAATTTTGAACCTATCGCACAACAAAAGGGGCTTGAATTTAATATTATTGTTGAAAAAGGTTCACCCCCAGCGTTTTATTCGGATCAACAAAGACTTCTACAAATTTTGCAAAATTTACTTTCGAACGCATTTAAATTTACCGAGCAAGGAAGCATATCTTTTTCAATCGTTTGTAATGGAAAAGAGAATGACTTGCTGCAAAAACCAAATATGCAATGGATTGAATTTATCATTAGAGATTCAGGGATTGGCATTGAACAAGCTAAATGGGATATTATTTTTGATGCATTTGTGCAAGCGGATGGAACAACAAGCAGGAAATATGGCGGGACAGGATTAGGTTTATCTATTAGTAAAGAATTTGCCAGTCTATTAGGCGGTGAAGTATTGCTGCAAAGCGTTTATGGCAAAGGAAGCACTTTCACATTGGTAATACCGGTAGAAGTAGAAACAATAAATCCAACACGAGAGGAAAATGCGAAGGTTGCTGTGACCCAAGAAAACCAAATCATTAATCAGAAATCCACGCACATAAGAAGCCTGGAGAATAAATTGATCCTTATTGTTGACGATGATATTCGCAATGTGTTTGCATTGACCAATGTAATTGAATCGTATGGATTAACTGTTCTATATGCGGAAAATGGCCGAGATGCAATAGAGATGTTGGCGAAGCATGCTAAGATCGATGCTGTTTTAATGGATATCATGATGCCGGAAATGGATGGATACGAGACGATGCGCCAAATACGCAAAAATCCTAAATATCAAGACCTTCCGATCATCGCAGTCACCGCCAAAGCAATGAAGGATGACAAGGATAAATGTATTCAAGCTGGAGCTTCAGATTATATTACAAAACCCGTAGATATTGATCAGTTGTTTTCTCTATTAAAGGTTTGGTTGTATGCGTAGTTTGGAGGTGAGGGGTGATATGACTAACATAGAAGGAGAGGTAGAATTAATCCTTACAGAAATCTACAGCATAACCGGATATAATTTTAAGGATTATTCAGCAGTCATTGTCATGAGGAGATTACATAGAAGATTGATTTCCGAAGGAATATCAAGTCTGCGGGAGCTTCTTAATAAAATAAAAAACAATCCCGACTATGCTTTTCAACTCATTACTGATTTTTCAATCAATGTAACTGAAATGTTTCGCAATCCCCATTTTTTTAAATATTTTAGAGAGCATGTCATACCTGATTTGAAGGAACAGGAGTTTATTCGAATTTGGGCAGCTGGATGTTCAACTGGGGAAGAAGTGTATTCCCTAGCTATTCTGCTTCATGAAGAGGGGCTCTATCATCGCTGCCGTATTTATGCTACTGACATGAATGAAAGCATCATATTCCAGGCAAAGTCGGGCCGCATTTCTGTAAAAAAAATGCAGGATTATTCAAAAAATTACATGACAGCGGGTGGAAATGAACATCTTAGTCAATACTTTTATCTAAAAGAAAACGTCCCGTACCTTCATTCAGATCTGCTTAAAAATATATTGTTTTCACATCATAATTTAGTGACTGATCGTTCTTTTAATGAATTTCATGTCATATTTTGCCGAAATGTGCTTAT
>JAQBPR010000167.1 GCA_028287395.1 Bacilli bacterium | reverse complement strand
GATATATTTCACAACCAAAAAGTGATTATGGATAAGCTGGGAGTTGGTGATCAATGGCGTGGACAAGCAAGTCCGTTTCAGAGCGAGGAAGCAAAGAGCTTAAGGAAATTGTATTTATTATCACTGGGGGCCATCCACCAGGTAAACCAATCGAGGAGGAAAAAGAAAATGAATGCACTCAAAAGCACTAAGTTTTGGTTAGCGATTATCGGAGCTATTATTCCAGTGTTAAACAATGAGTTTGGAGTTCATCTTGACTCCAGCACTATTCTTGGCATCCTTGGATTATTCGCTACAGCCATTGCCGGAATAGCGCATGTTGATGCTAAGAAAGCGCAGAATGCACCTGTTCAGAACGGAGGTCAAACAGATGGAAACACTACGCAATATAAAGGTGATTCAGGGGCTTCCATATAATGTACCCGAAATCATTGATATTACGGATACGCTCCCGAGTAAAACGCCTGATATGGAGCCGCGTAAGGCTATCGCGGACGTAACCTATATTTCAGTCCATCACAGCGCGGTAGAAGGCGGCACGATCCAAGGATACGCTGACTACCACGTTAAAACGCTTGGATGGTATCATATCGGGTATCATGTTGTTGTGAAAGGCGGTCAAATGTACCAAACGAATGACTTACTCACTAAGAGTTACCATACATCGGGGAATAATCATTATACAGTGGGAATTTCAGTTTCAGGTGACCTATCCAAGCGTTCACTTACACCGGATGAGAAAAACAATTTATATGCCGGTATACTAACGCTCATGAACATATTTAACATTCCAGCCGAGCATGTACTTGGTCATAGAGAGTTTCCCGACAACAATACAAGCTGCCCAGGATTATTAGATATGAATCAATTGCGGACCGATATCAAGAATCTGCAAATGAGTCTACAAAAGCAAGATACCTGGGCAGTTAAAATGAAAAGTGTAGCTGATATTGTCAACGAAATTAATTATCTTACGGATATCATGAAAAAAGGAGAGAGTGACGGTAATGCGTCTTGGGCTGCCAATGCTTTTTTTGAAGTAGCTGATATGATGCGGAGTAAATACTTGTTATAAATAAAAATAGCCTCCATCGATTGGGGGCTTCTCCTTACAATCCTCGCGCCATTGCCTACGCGCTTTGCTTGTATCACCCACTCTTTCACCTTACCTTCCGTTGGAAGCACGGTTCAATCGGGGTCTTATGTACGCTGATTCTTTTTTCTATTAATTCGTTTAAAACGAAGATATAAGACCTTGCGCTCATAGCCGCGCAAACTGGCCTAGTTCGATATCTGACGATATCAAACCAATGTTTTAATTATCTTTAAATTCTAACAGAAAATTCTAATCTAACGATCTAGTACTTTCTTAGCCGCCCGACCTGCCTCCAAGTTTATCATATATAAGCAATAGCGAATAATATCAGAATTAGATAGGAATATGAAGAAATATGTAAAACGAACTCGATTATTTACTATTCATATCAAAATTAGATTAATTAACATATATCAATACATAAAAGATATGAATAAACATAAAAAATAGCCCTCACATTAATCTGCGGGGCCTTATACATACCTCTCATGCGTAACCTCTAACAACCCGTCATTCCACACAAAAATAAGGTAAACTTTCACCCCTACCGTTAATGTATATACATAACACTGATCACGATCCCCGACTTTACCGAAGAACTCTAACTTACCGCGTGATTCTAAGTAGGCTTTGGCTTCATCGAAGGTGGGGAATTTACGTGATTTCATTATCCTTTAACGCTTCCTTAACTATTTTTATACAATATTTTTCAGGAGAAACGAAATCTCCGCCGCAACTATAACAATGTTCGGATACATCATTTAAAGCCTTCTCATACCTCTCTAGGCGTTGTAGGAGGTATTCAATATCATCCCTGCCCCAATCTTCGCAATTCTGTAAAAACAACTTTTTCATTTCCTCTAATCTGTTCATGGGGTGAACTCCATTCCTTTTTTCGCCCAATTCAGAAGAGACTCAAGCTCACCAAATTTATGGATTGTCATATTACACCCATCTTTTGGTTGGTTTAATTTAATTACACATGAATGTGTACCATCATATGACATTAAATATTTGTAAGTCGCAGAAATAAAATAATTGCATCCATTCAGAATAACTACCGTTGCATCTTGCTTGAAATAGCTGTCATTACTTTCAGCGATAATCCACTCCGGAACTAAATCATTTTCTTTAAAAAAATGAACATTATTCATCCTTATTTCCTCCTTAATGTTCTCTAATCTCATGGGGTATCCTCCGTCGGCAAATTTATTTCAGCATAGTGGGTGAAATTTTGTATCTCCGAACCATGATGGTCCCAGTAGCAAGGCTCTTCAAAACCGAAAAAATCATATAGAGCAATCAAAGTATCATTTCCCTCATTATCAGGAACGTACACAAGTACAGTTTCTCCAATGCTGGGTAGATTTTCGGGGCTTTTTTTTCCATTCAATCATCTTCTTACCTCCATTACTATATAGACTTAAACCATCTTTTACGGCTGCCGCTACGCTAGGTAATGCTGTCGAACGATGGCGCAAGCGCAAGTACTAAACCCACTTTCCGCATACTCTGCACTCGTTATGGTCAGGTTGCATAACTGCTTCACCTTGAATATACGACCACTGTAGATCAATGATTGAGTGAGGGCAGTTTGGCTTGAATCGCTCAAACCGTTCATGATGCGAATCGTCTTCAAAC
>JAQBPR010000148.1 GCA_028287395.1 Bacilli bacterium | reverse complement strand
GAATTTCAACCATGTTAAGAGCATTATGTCCTTTTATCCCTTGGAGCTTGTTGATTTGGGGGCCAGCGGTTGGATCGTCGTATCCATCGTTCCCTGGCACATTGTCGGCGGGCAAATGCAGACTATGATGGCTGTGATTGCCGCCATATTTTTAATTATTCTCATCTTTGCCTTGATTTTTAACTTTGTATTCGTCAACCGCATCATTAGCTTCATCCTGCGCATTGTCAATTCCATGAAGAAGGTGGAACGCGGTGATTTGAGCACCCGTGTAAGTGTGCAAACAAATGATGAAACAAGCACTCTCGCAAGAGGCTTTAATAGCTTGGTCGCGCGCATCGACGAATTGCTTGTGGAAGGCAAGCTCCAGCAAAACCGCCAGAATCGAGCGGAGCTTATGCTGCTTCAGGCGCAAATTAAGCCGCATTTTTTGTTCAACACCTTGGAATCGATCAATATTCTAGCCATTCAAAATCAAGGGGCCAAAGTGAGTGAAATGGTCTATCGGCTCGGCAACATGATGCGAATTAGCATTTACCACAAAGAGGAAATCATGATCAGGCTCGAGTTGGAGCATTTGCAAAGCTATTTGGAAATCCAAAAATTTCGCTTTGAAGACAGCTTTCAATATGAAATTCAAATTCCCGAGATGCTGCTGGACTATTATATTTTAAAATTAACGCTGCAGCCCTTTGTTGAAAACAGTATTCAGCATGGCTTTGAAGGCATAGAATATATGGGCTTAATCCGTATCTATGCGCAGGAGGAAGACGATAACATAGCCATATATATTGAAGATAATGGCATCGGTTTAACGAATGAACAGCTGGCCAGCTTCCAATATAGCTTGGAATTAAACCCTTCTTATCAAAACGATGTAATCAACGGCGAGCGGCGGGGTTTAGGCCTGAGAAATGTTGCCGACCGCATCCGAATTGAATATGGCAGCCGTTATGGCATTTACATCTGCAGCCAAGAAAATCTGGGCACCACAATCAAATGTATCATTCCAAAATATAGGGGTGGATAACATGAAGTTAACGGCAATGTTAGTTGATGATGAACCAAATATTTTGCGGAATTTAGAAAGTATTATTCCCTGGGGAACTATGGGGATTGAAGTCATCGGTAGAGCCAAAAACGGCCAACAAGCTTTGGACATAGCCCGGAAGCAGCTGCTTGATATCATCCTGATTGATATTCGCATGCCTATAATGGACGGGATCACTTTTCTGAAGCACCTTCGCGAGTTTAATCAAAGCGCTGCAGTCATGATTATAACCGGCTATCAAGATTTCGAATATGCACGCTCTGTCTTGCAATATGATGTGTACGATTACATTCTAAAACCCATTAATTATAAAGAGCTGATCAGCAACACTGAGAAAATAGCTTTGAAAATACGAGCCAAGAAACGCGATGAAATCGAGAAAAAGAAAAAATGGGGAAGGGTCATCAACCTTGCTTATGAGAAGATTCTGTATGATGCTATTATGGACTACACAACGGTAAACACTAAATATGAGCTGTCTGAAGACGAATTGGATTTGGAGGAATTCTCCTATATTTTTCTGTTTATCGACTTGGACAATTATACGCAGCTCTCGTTGAGTTGGAGTGAGAAGCAGCGGAAGCTGTGGAATTTCGCTGTCCGTAATGTACTGCAGGATGTTCTGACGGAGCGAGACTTGAAATTCGTCATCCTGCAGCTGCGTGAAGGCGAATGGTGTGTTTTAATTGAGCAGGATACGCAAATACTAGATTTCGACGTCGAAACAACGAAAAATATGACTGATCATATGCAATATGAAGTAAATAAGTATGTCCATTTGAAAATCAGCATTGGTATTTACACCCAACTGGTTTCATTCACGGAGTTAGCGAAAGTTTACAAGAAGCTGCAGCAAATGATGCAGCTCAGTCCAAGTAAAGAAGAATCGCTGCTCGTTGGCAAGGATACTACAGATCACAACGATTCATTGTGGCATTTGATTGAAACAATGGTTAGCGGATTAAAACAGTCCGATAAAGAGAAGACAGAACATGCTTTGGAGAAATTAAATGCCCAGTTAGCCGTCATCTCGGAACAATCATTCATTCGGGCCGAAGAAATTTTGTATTTTTTGGTGCTTCACCTGGTGCGGGAAATGCGCGAAGTTCATATGATTACGATTCATGAAGAGGAAATGATATGGAAAAACATGAGTGCTCATATTGGCGTCGAAGGCTACATCGCCTTAATTAAAGAAATTATTGCAAACAGCATCAACGCGATGCTTAAGAAAAAAAATAGCCGGCTGCTTATGAATTTGGCCGAAGACTATATCCATCGTCATTTGGATTCAAATTTCGGCATAGAAGAGATATGCCATTATTTGGGCATCAGTCCCAGTTATTTTAGCCTATTGTTTAAACAACAGTATGGAGAGACATTCGTCGAATACTTATCGAAGCAGCGGATTGAAAGGGCCAAATCTATGCTTATATTAAGCGACAAAAGTATCACACAGATCGGCAACAATGTTGGCTTTTACGAAAGACGTTATTTTACATCAGTATTTCAAAAATATACTGGAGAAACACCTTCCGAATATCGGGATAAACACAAACAAAACTAAGACATTGTATATTTGATATTCTATAAAAATGGATTGGGGGATATGATTATCCCTCAATCCACTTAACCGTGGATTACCAAATTGATTAAATTTTTACCTTAATTATGTCAAGGAATCTTAATAAAGTTCAACCAGTTCAAGTTAGGTTCACCAGTAACAAGGTATACCCTTAACGTTTGGTTACCCGCTGGCAAAGTTACATTTAGGTTTGCAGTTTGCCATATTTGATATCCGCCAGTATTAGGTATGGTGAGCGAACCCAAAACAGTACCCGAAGAATTTTTTAATTGGAATTGCCCTCCTGTGACTGGACTAGCTACTCTGAATCCTACCGTATAGCTACCTGCCGTTTGGGCATTGACTTTGTAATCCATCCAATCGCCGGGATCGATATAGCCCACATCCACACCGCCGCCAGTATCTATAGTTGTCTCATTAACAACTCCAAACATAGCACTGTAACTTTCAGCTTCAATCTTTCCTGGAATAGCCGCTCCAGTTGGCGTTGGTGTTGGTGTTGCAGTTGGTGTTGGTGTTGGTGTTGCTGATAACACCGCTTGCCAAAAACTTGCATCTTCTAAGCCCATAGCCCACATAGAAATACCACCCAAGTGGTACGTATTGTATAAACCAGACTTTACCGTAATACTTTGCACGTTTTCGTACCAAACCACATGGTTCGATCCATCACCTGCTGTATATGTGAAATGCGGAGAAGAGGTTGCAGTATCCCATTGTGGAACAGCTCCTGTGCTTGAAATAAGGGCTGGGATATCCTTCCAAGCGATTTGTTTGCCGTCATTTGCGTTATTGGTTGTCAAATTCCAATCGTACCCATAAGCCGGAAGTCCCATAAGCACTTTTGATGCTGGAACGGTGGAAACAGCAAATTGTAATGATTGTTCCATCCAATCTTTTCCAGCCACAGGTCCCGGAGCTGACCAAGGACCATTCTCGTCGTAAGTCATTACTTGAACGTAATCTACATTTTGACCAAGAGATGCGTAATCAAAAGCTCCGGACCAATCATCGTTTGGATTGTCTACCGTTTTTGCAGGCGCAGAGATTAAGGTTTGGTACCCTAATGGACGTAAGCTATTGGCTAAATCACGAACAAAATTACTTAATGCAGTGCGGTCGGTTTTGAGTACGCTTTCAAAATCAACATTTACTCCTTTATATCCGTTATTTTTGACCAGATTAACCAAATTAGAGATTGCATTATTCTTAGCAGTCGTATTAGTTAAAACTGTATGAGCTAAAGCCGAATCAAAATCAGTTGTACCAAAATTGGATATGCAAGCGTAAGTCGTAATGTTCTTAGACTTGGCAAAGGATATTGCATTGGTGGGCGCTGTTCCTACAATATTTCCTTGACTATTAACGTTAAAAGTATCCGTAGACATGTGTGTAATGTAACTGTAATTCGTGGATAGGGAATTATCCGAAGCTTGATCCGGTGTGTAATAACCTAAGATCACTGGTGAGCTTGCGCTGATTGTCGAAATACTGGAAATAAACATAGCGGATAACATAGCGGCAATAACAAGTAATTTTATTAGTTTTTTAAATTTCATGAAAAGTCCTCCTTGAAATAGTAATAGGTGGAACAGAAATTAATCGCGAACAAAATTGTTTAATGCACTGCAATTGGTTATGATAACGCTTTCAAAATCAACATTCACGCCGTTATATCCATTGTTTGCACTAAATCCCTCAGATCCGTTGCTATCCAGCATAATTTTCGAGAAGAATTTGAATTTCACTGGAGCAGTCTGACGTTTCATCCCCCTTTTCACGATAGTTTATCATTTATTTTCTCACATTCCCCCTTCCAAAATATATAAACGCTTATACTTTATATAAATATCGTATTCGATTTCTTTCTGCGTGTAAAATATTTCTACACGATTATAACGGCTTCTGCCAGACTGCCTATCCTCTTAATAGAGGCTGCTAAACTCACAGCCCCGTTTGTTATTTTTAGATTTATTCTTTGAAAAACCGCGGTAAAAAGGCTTTGTTCTGTTCCAGCATTTCTTCCAGCATTTGCTCGGCGATCTTAACCGACGGAACGAGTGGGTGGTGCGCTAACGCCTGAAGCGCAAGTCCGCGATCACCGCTCACAGCAGCTTCAATAGCCAATTGTTCATAGGTTTTAACTGCATGAATCAATCCTTTAATGGCTTGTGGAATCGTGGTTATCGAAAGCGGAATTGGACCTTGCTTTGTGACCACACAATTGACCTCAATACAGGCATCCTCTGGCAAAAAGTCCAAAATAGTGCCATTGCGCACGTTCAACGTTTGAATATCCCGCGTATCGTTATACAATGACTTCATTAAATTAACGGCAGCTTCCGAATAGTAGGCGCCTCCGCGCTTCTCCAGCTGCTTCGGCTTCTCCGCTAAATTTGGATCCTTATACAGCTCAAACAATTCGTCCTCTAATCGTTTGACAACCTCCGCGCGAGTACCTTCTTTTGCAGAGGCTTCCAGCTGGTCTTTGAGCATTTCCTGCTTAAGATAGTAATACTTCAAGTAATAGGACGGAATCGCGCCTAGCGAACGTATAAAGTTAGCATTCCATTCGGATTGCGGCACATTCTTCGCTGAATAACCATTTCGGTTATCCAATAGTTCCTTCAGCTTTGATTCGCCGTCAATTCTCACTTCCGTCACCCAATGCAAATGATTCAATCCTACAAATTCAGCATAAATTTGTTCAACCGATACTTGATAAAGCTCCATCAACCATTTATAAACGCCCGTTGGGGCATTGCATAATCCGATGGCCTTGATCTTCGAATATTTGTTGATTGCTTCCGTTACCATACCCGCCGGATTCGTGAAATT
>JAQBPR010000143.1 GCA_028287395.1 Bacilli bacterium | reverse complement strand
TATGCGCGTAAAAACGATCATAAAGCAGGCTTATCTGTTGTCAATCGAGCAAACACTCCACAAACCTTTGAGGCGAATGTGGCTGGATTTTTACCGGATGGCATTACACTTCAGGATCAATTGTTCGACACCTATAGCTCCATAGTAAGCGGAGGCAAAGTATCGATTACCGTACCGGCGCGTTCGGGTTATATGATGGTATCCACGCAAGAATTAACTCAAGTTCCGCAAGTGGCTAATTTACAAGCTGTAGGCGGAAACGCGCAGGTGGCTCTTACTTGGGGTCCTGTTTCCGGTGCAGCAAGCTATAATATTTATCGTGCGCCAATTGAAGGTGGAACGTTAGAGAGACTGGGAACTGTAACGTCAGCCGTATACACTGATGCTCATGTTATTAATGGCTTGAAGTATTATTATGCGGTGACCGCGCAAATGGGCACAAACGAAAGCATGATTACAGATATGGTTGCGACTACGCCGTATTATCCAATTCAGAGTGTGAATGTAGTAAAGGAAGCTAATGCTATGACGGTGGGAGTGGGCATTCAAACCTCGGCAATCGATGTGAATATGGCCATTTCAGGCTTGACTGACGATCCGTCGCTTGCCGGTAAAGAAGCGGCAAACCTTGTTTCTAAGCTCGCCTTCTATAAGGTGGAGAATGGAAAGTCAGCAGCTACCGAAACAAAGCTGCGCTATAAACAAGACGTTTCAGGTGGCCTAAAACAATATACAGCGACATTTGAACCCACCGAAGCAGGCACCTATCAATATTATGCCAAAGTGTCTACGGATAATGGGGAAACATTCACAGAATCAGCGGAAAAATCGATAGTCTTTAGCGCTGATACGTCAGATACTGTTGCACCAAGCGATCCGGTTTTGGATGATATCACGGTGGAGTCAAACCGGGCGACTTTGAATTGGAGTTTGTCTGGAACCGATGTCAAAGGGATTGAGATTTATCGTAAAACAACGAATAGCAGCTATGCGAAAATTGCCGTTCTCGCCAAAGACCGCACCAGCTACATTGACTTTGCGGTGAGTAATGACTCGCTTTACACGTATAAAGTGATTGCTTTTGATCAAGCTTACAACCGTGCTTCTTCTGTGGAGAAGTCAGTTACTCCCAAATTAGTTATGATCGATGTGACGATTCAACTGCATTTGCCGAGCTATACCCCGACCTCAGATGACATCTACTTGGCGGGCAGTGTAAACGGTTGGAATGCGGCAGGCTGGAAAATGACCGTGCCAAGCGGTGCGACGGATCGCTCCGTTGTGGAAACAACGTTCAAAATGATGGCAGGCAAGTCGATTGATTATAAATACACGCGCGGAGCATGGAGCTCGGAGGCATTTACCAGCCATTCACGTATCGTTAATGATTTAACGGATGCGGGCAATTGGGCTTACAGTTCTACAGATACCAATATGCATCTAACGGTTGCAAACCAAGGGAACAGTAAGATGCTGATTAACGATTATGTACTCCGCTGGGTAGATATGCCGATGATGATCAGCTTGCCGAGAACATCTTATGGTTCCGATATAAGCTATACCACAGCGGAGAACAGCTTTAATCTGCAAAGCGTAGTTCCATTCGGCGTTAGTTATACGATCAACGGGAAACCAATTCCTACATCGGCGATGGATGCTACAGGGCATGTGAATATAACGAATATCCCGCTCATAGTGGGGCAAAACATATTTACATTGCATATTGAACCCACGGCAGAAACTCTAGCGCAGCCGTGGTATACAGATCAAGGCAGGAAATCGCAGGCGACAAAAGACATCACCATGACCATTACAAGGACTGGAGATACAGAACCGACACCAACGCCAACGCCGACTCCATCTCCAGTAACGCATTCAAATCCGTCGCCAACACCAACACCGCCATTGGTACCGACGCCCACACCTAATGTGACTCCACTTCCGACACCTGCAGCCGTTATGGTGGAGGAAAAAGATATGCATGTGGATAATAACAAGAATTTTGTTGTGGAAACGAATGCGGCTTCGATCGAATTACCATCCGATCTAAATCGTATTATCGGGAAAAACAATTTAATTGTGAAGAATAAAGACGTTACCATCGCCCTGCCGCACGAAGTCTTGCAAGCCATTCAAGCTCTTGTGCCTGCCGCAAGCTTGAAAGACGCGCATATTTCTCTGCAAGCTATAAAAGTTAGCAGTGAAAATAGCGATGCGTTGTTGAAGAAAACGAATGGAGCAAAGCCAAACGAACAAGTCAAGGCCGCGGGGGATATTTTTGAATTTAAGCTTTCGATTACAACGAGTGACGGTCAAACTCAAACGCTAAGCAAATTTGCCAAACCCATTACATTAACCTTGAAAGTCAATCCGAATGCAGATCAAGCTTTGCTGGGCGTTTATTATATTTCGGATGACGGCAAGCTGGAATATGTAGGCGGTAAATTAATCGGTAATGAGCTGCAAGCATCAATTTATCACTTTAGTAAATATGCCGTACTGGAAATGAATAAAACCTTTACCGATGTAGAAGAGTCACATTGGGCACTGCAAGCGATAAAAGAAGCTGCCGCAAAGCACATCGTTGAAGGAGTGAACGAAACAGAATTCGTTCCAGCGGGTCAAGTGACACGCGCCCAGTTTTCAGCCATGATCGTCCGGGCCTTAGGTTTAACAGCGGTAGGCGCCGCCAAGTTTAAAGACGTTTCAAGTGAACAATGGTATGCATCCGCAGTAGCTGCGGCAAGCGAATATGGGATCATAAACGGAAGAAGCGAAGAAGCATTTGCGCCGGATGACAAAATTACACGCGAAGAAATGACCGCTATGATTCTTCGCGCATACGAATGGTTAACGGGCATGAGTCAGCATTCAGCTGCACCTTCTTCATTTACGGATAGAACAGCTGTCAGTGATTGGGCGTTAGCGTATGTAGATGCGGCTAGTGATTTGAAGCTTGTCCAGGGCAGTGAAGGTGCATTTATGCCTGCTGCGAATGCTACTCGTGCTGAGGCTGTGGCAATTATTATGAATATGCTGCATAAATAAAAGAAAAGATGTCCGTTCATAGCGCAACCCCGATTCTCCGATAGAGAAACGGGGTTGTCTTTTTGCTGTTCAAGCTATTTTCTTGTTGAAGCGACGATGCTGACTCGTTGTTTTACTTGCTCTAATACTTCTTGCTCAGTCAAGCCATGCGCATTGATGACAGGCAAATCGGCTTGCTTATCTGCGATCCCCATAACGTCTTTATCTTGACCCGAAATAACGTAGCAATATACGTCCGGGATAAACGTTTGTTGTGTGAAATCCAAATCTACCGCTTCGAAATTATTTTTTTGTAGAACGTCTTTTACAGGGCTCAATGTTTTTTCGACGGCAATTTTTATCATAGATTTATGTCCTCCTCGGAATGTGTCCCCCATATTTTGTCTCCTTTTTCCACAAATATTCAAGCATTGCCATTTATCTTTGCAACGCAACATAATTCTCTAAAGGAGCGTCTAAAAGAATGTGTTTAAAAAGAAAAGCTTGTTGCGTAATGAATGTGCTTTAAGCTCATGCTTACGAAGTGAGTTTTGCTAAAGCAAAACTTTCGACTTTACAAGCACACCCATTACTCCTCGTCGCCATTTTTTGAACACACTCTAAAAGTGTGCGATATATTTTAATGAAGTCCCCTTAATAAGTGTGGTCCCCATATGGGCAGGATAGTGGTATAGAAAGCAGGTGGAGAAATGAATAAAGTCACATATACGACGATTATGCTCTTTTTGGTCGGGCTGCTTTCTTTTGGCTGTAGTCAAAAGGCGGAGGTCATTTCCCCCTCTCCGACCATTTCAACTGTTCCGAGCTTGAGTCCTATGCCTAAACCAACGATAAGTGTAGCGCCAAGCCCCAGCATAAGTCCTATAGATCCACTTAAAGCGCAAATCAAGCAAATGACACTAGATGAAAAGCTGGGTCAAATGGTGCTAATTGGTGTGGACGGTCTTGCAGCAAATGATCACACAAAAGAATTAATTGAAAAGTATCATGTCGGGGGGATTATTCTATATAAGGAAAACATCTTAAATGTACCGCAAGCTTTGGATTTTTTAAATGAGTTAAAAGCGCTGAATGCAAGCAATAAAATTCCCTTGTTTTTAAGTGTAGACCAAGAAGGCGGAAGGGTCAGCCGATTGCCTGATGAATTCGCCAAGCTCCCAACGAATCAAGCGATTGGAAAAATAAACAATCCGGACTTTTCGCATAAAATCGGCGTTATACTTGGGGAAGAAATCAAATCGCTGGGGTTCAATATGGATTTTGCACCGGTTTTGGACATCAACAGCAACCCGAAAAATCCCGTCATCGGAGACCGCTCCTTCAGTGCGGATGCGGAAATTGTGCGTAAACTGGGTGTGCAAACGATGCTGGGCATTCAGTCCCAACATGTCATTCCCGTAGTAAAGCATTTTCCCGGGCATGGGGATACATCAGTCGATTCTCATCTGGATTTGCCTGTGGTGAACAACAGCTTAAACAGACTGCGTACGTTTGAATGGCTGCCTTTTGTCGATGCGATTAAAAATCATGCGGATGCAGTGATGGTAGCCCATATTTTGCTGCCGCAAATCGATGCGCAAAACCCGGCCTCCATGTCAAAAAAAATCATTACCGATTTACTGCGGAATGAGCTGAAATTCAACGGTGTTGTGATTACAGATGATATGACGATGGGCGGGATTGTCGACCATTTTGACATGAAGGAAGCCGCTGTTAAAGCGATTAATGCGGGCAGCGATATTGTTATGGTTGCGCATGATTACAATAAAGAATTGGAAGTCCTCATCAATCTGAAGAAGAATGCGGAAAATGGGACCCTTTCAGTGCAAAAAATAGATGAAAGTGTCTATCGTATTTTACAATTAAAGCAAAAATATACGCTCAAGGATCAAAAAATAAACCATGCTGATATCGATCCGATAAATAACGAAATTCATAGTCTCTTGAATACGAAGTAAGCGTTATGTATCCTTTTTGACACGATAAAATTACTTGTTCCCAGATCACTGTCATAGTTGTTTGGGATTTTTTTTGTATGGGTTTTATTCTTTCCCTTGCTCACAAAAGTCCGAATTATACACAAAAAAACTTATTATTCTAAATACTTTCTTTCCTATTATCTTTAATATGAAGTGATAGCAAATAAAGGGGGTTATACAATGAGCTTTGATCTTTAAATTCAGCATTTATGAAAGCGTTTACGAAACCTGATTAATTGAGGGAGGTGATCAAAAATGTGGGAAAGGACGTGAAATTAACAAAAAGCTTTATACTGAGGTTTGATAATTCAAATGGCAACAACAACTTTTTGAATGTGGACCAAATGTATGGCTTGTAATATAAATCCAAATCATTGTGGAGGTATTTATGAAAACAGCAGCTCGAAAAAGAATTCATTTTGTATTGCAAATATTGCTGGTATTCTTTATTGCATTGCCTATAACGATGTCAGCTTCCATTGCTCCGCAAAAGGCTTTGGCTTTAAGCAACGGCTTATCAATAACCCCGCCAATGGGTTGGAATAGCTGGAACTTCTATGCCTGCAATGTGGATGAAACCAAAATTAAGACAGCAGCCGATGCATTGGTTAGCAGTGGCATGAAAGCTGCCGGATATAATTATGTTGTTATCGATGATTGTTGGCAAACAGGCAGGGCCAGCGACGGGACTATCATCGCAGATCCGGTAAAATTTCCGAGCGGAATGGCATCGCTAGCAAATTATGTTCACAGCAAAGGCTTGAAATTTGGCCTTTATACGGATGCAGGATATACCACTTGTGGGGGAAGGCCCGGGTCGTACAATCATGAAACGCAAGATGCCAATACGTATGCTTCCTGGGGAGTAGATTATGTAAAGGTAGATTGGTGTGATAACGGCGGCATGGATCCTCAAACACGATATACCATCATACGAGATGCATTAGCTAATTCTGGGCGACCCATTTTGTTTAGCATTTGCAATTGGGGAGTAAACAAACCATGGGTCTGGGGTGCCGCCACAGGCAATATGTGGAGAACAACGGACGATATATTTGACTACTGGAATCGAGTTACATGGATTATTGATCAGAATGCCCCGCTTGCCAACTTTGCGGGACCAAGCAAAGGCTGGAATGACGCAGACATGCTGATGGTGGGCAATTACGGAACCGGTGCTGTTACCGGAGGAGGGATGACGGATACCGAATACCGTTCGCATATGTCCATGTGGACGATTATGGCATCCCCGCTAATTGCAGGTAATAACTTGACAACCATGAATCAATTTACAAAAGATACCTTGATGAATTCAGAAGTGATTGCAGTGGATCAAGATGCATTGGGAAGACAAGGTGTATTAGTAAGTGATCTTGGAGGGCTGCAGGTTTATTCTAAGCTATTGCAGACTGCGGGAACCCGAGCGGTTGTGTTATTAAATCGTACGAACTCAGATTCGAATATTACCGTAAATTTTTCGAGCTTAGGGTTGGGTTCTACATTAGCTGTTAGAGATTTGTGGGCAAAAACGAATAAAGGAACTTTCACAAACAGCTATACGGTTAACATCCCATCACATGGATCGGTTATGTTGAAGCTGACAGGTACGGAAACAACCACTGGCTCCATTGTTTCGGGCAAAACTTTCAGGATTGCGCCTAAATCAACCGGATTGTCGGTAGCTGTTGATGGAGCTTCTACTGCTAACGGAGCGAATGTTCTCCAATGGGAACAGGGCATTGCGCAAAATGACAAATGGGTGATCACGTCCACTGACGGAGGATTTTATAAAATCATCAACGTCAAAAGCGGTAAAGCGCTGTCTGTTGAAAACGCATCTCTTAGCGACGGGGCGAAGGTGTTACAATGGGATTTTGGCTCAACTGGAAATGATCAATGGCAAATCCAAGGGGTCGGTCAAGGGTTTTATAAAGTGACTAACAGACTCTCTGGCAAATCGTTAAATGTAGCCAATAACTCATTGATCAACGGCGGTACTTTTATTCAGTGGCCCTATTCGGCAACAGATAATATGACTTTTCAAATCATCGAAACTGATATAACCTACGAGGCTGAAGCAGCCACTCTTCACTCCCTTTCTACCGAATCGACAAATTCCGGATACACGGGAAACGGGTATGTGGCCGGTTGGAATTCGGGCGGTCAATGGGTGGATTTTAACGTCAACGCAGATGCCGCCGGAACCTACAATCTGACCTTCCGTTATGCTGGAGGAGCGGGTACAGCAGGACGTTATCTCTATGTGAACGGAGTTGGGGTCGTTAACAATCTGTCTTTTGTCGGTACCGGTAGTTGGACTTCATATAATACGGTCACAGTTCCGAATGTTCAATTGAACAGCGGCAGCAATACCATTTCCCTGATTTTTGACGCTTCAAAGGGCAGCGCGAACTGGCTGAATCTCGATCACCTGAAGGTATCTCACTAAGGAGGTTATAGGGTATGAAAAAAAATTCGTTGATTACTTTGGCGCTAACATTTGTTTTATGTATGTTTATTGGTGTCAATCCGAAGGAAGCAAAAGCCGCCGATCCAAATACAGCTTATATTCTTTCTTATTTTGGTGGAGCTCCCTATTCGGAATCTGTGCATTTTGCCTTTAGTTCGGATGGTAAATTTTGGACACCGTTGCATAATAATAATGGAATTGTTAACGCAACCAAAGGTACGAAAAGCGTGAGGGATCCCTTTGTTTTAAGGAAGCAAGACAATACGTTTGTGGTGATGGCTACCCAAGGTTGGGATACGAATAGTATTTATATATGGGATTCTACGAATTTAAGTTCTTTCACCAACGAAAGATTGGTGCAAGTGAATAATTTTAGCGGACGAGCATGGGCGCCTCAAGCCATATGGAATCCGGCAGCGAATAATTACATGGTTTACTGGACTGGTAATGTCAATGGCGGCGCGAATAGAACCTACTATAATACGACAACCGATTTTGTAAACTTCTCAACTCCAAACGTACTATTTGATCCGGGTTACGATGAGATTGATGCGGATATCCAATATTGGAATGGAACGTATTATTTATACTATAAGGATGAAAGATCTACTGGTAAAAGAATCTTATCGGCGACATCGAATTCTCTGACTCCAGGTTCCTTTGTTTTACAATCCCCAACTCTGTCTCCACTCAACACAGAGGGACCTGCTTCGTTTAAATCGATTACAGAAAATAAATGGTACATGTATTATGATTTCTTTAATAATGGCGGAAAGTTCGGGCTTTCTTATAACTACGATATAACCAACCCCAACGGCTGGATTGCCGAGCAGCCTGATAGCTTCTCAGCGCCTGCTGGTGTGCGTCATGGTTCGATAGTGAAGGTTTCGGCCTGGGAGTTGAATAACCTTAAAACTACATGGGGTGTTGGATATACGCAAACGAGGTGGGAATCATCGAACTATCCGGGAAGTTACATTCGTCACCAGGATTCTTATGGAAGAATCGATGCCGATGCTAACATCAACCCCTATAGTGATTCACAATGGAACATGGTTCCGGGGCTTGCAGACGCATCGGGTGTATCCTTTCAATCTACGCTGTACCCTGATCGATATTTAAGGCATCGTAATGGAGAAGTTTTTCTGGATACCACGGATAATTCAACCGTATTTAAGGCAGATGCTACTTGGTACAAAAGGCCGGGATTAGCGAACAGCAGTCAGGTATCTTTCGAGTCCTATAATTACCCTGGTGAATATATCCGACACAACAATTCCTTGCTCTATAGACAACCTATAGTAACGGCTCTTGATCGGAGTGATGCAACTTTTTCGCAACATTAATATAAGAAATACGGTAAATTCGATAAGGGGAATGTCCATTTATTTTCTATCAAATACGCTCGGTGCGAATAGCACTCGAGCGTATTTGTGTGCGCCTAGCAAGCAGGTTATCTCTAGGGTTCAAAATTTCATAAGTCGACACAAGTTTTTTTTCTGAATATTAATGCAATGGTTTGTTCGATAAACGTGGCAGTCTAAAACTTTATTTCTTCGAACAGTTTGAATTTAAAAACGTCTTTTTGTATACTGCAATAGTAGATAGTTTAAGCGCTATAACTTATCACTATATAATGATACACGTGACATTCAAACATTAAATGTTCCAATAAAGCCTTTCTTCCGCAATTTTTTAATTAATTCTACCTTATAAGGAGGCGTTAACAAGATGTATCAAGTGAAAATAATTAAAGAAAAGATTCGCATCTATGAGCTGCTGGATCTAGAAACGAATTCATGGATAAGAATTGCACCAGAACGTGGTGGAATTATTACCAGTTATGGCGTAAAAGGCGAGGAATTACTCTATTTGGACCAAGCATCCTTTGATGATCCTACAGCTAATGTACGTGGCGGAATTCCCATATTATTTCCCATTTGTGGTCAATTGAAAGACCAGCGGTACGAATGGGAAGGTAAAACCTATGCGATGAAAAACCATGGTTTAGTAAGAAACCTCGAATGGGAAGTCATGGACACGGAAATCAAAGCTGATTTTGCAGCAATTACGATAAAACAAAGGAGCAATGAGCAAACACTGGAATCATTTCCTTTTGAATACGAGCTGGTATTCAAGATTATTCTCCAAGATCAGAAGCTGCGCATCGAGCAGCAATATCACAATCACTCCGATCGTGAAATGCCGATGTATGCTGGATTTCATCCCTACTTTTTAGTGGATAATAAAACGAATACATTTGAAACGGATGCTGCGCAGATTAGATATTTAGGAAATCAATTAAAGCATGCCTACACAGGCGTTATTAACACGACAATGCTGCCAAATTCCATTGCTTTGGAAAAAGCCCCTACCAAACAAATCAGCTTTCAACCCAAAGCGAATACGAAAATCAAATTAAGCTATGGCGAACAATTTGGACATGTGGTGCTATGGACTGAGACTGAAAAACCTTTTGTTTGTGTTGAACCCTGGATGGCCATGCCGAATGAATTAAATTTAAAAGAGGAATTATTCTATGTGAAATCGGGCGAAATTTTGCAAACTTTTTTAATAATTGAACTATTATAGCGCTAACGTTTGTAAAATGGCGCTACGCAAAGCAGGAGAGAGACCCATATTAATGTAAGCGTATTTATTCGCTTTTCATCGTTAATCGAGTCACTTTCACCCTTTTACAAGACTTTACAGGTTTCTCATAATGGAGTAACATTCAATTCGAACCAATTGCATAATGCTAATTTCGCTGAATTTTCCAAGTGAAAAACGGGGGAACCATTGTTTTTGGGGTGAATAAAGGTATGAAGTAGCACCTTTTAGGGCGTATTCTCACCGTCCGAACCCGCCAGCTAACCTCGTAAGTGATGGTGAGAAGGATAGAATTGTGAACATCACAAGGTCTAACCTTGTGTTTTTTTTGCGCTTTTTTGGACAAATTAAGAGAAAATCATGTTTTGTGGGGGAAAAAGTTAAGATGACGACGGATTCACTGAAGAAGATTATGTTTGGAAGACCTTTGAAATCAAGTGAGATGGAAGCAGAGAGAATGCCGGTATGGAAGGCTTTGCCTATCCTTTCATCCGATGCGCTTTCTTCAGTAGCTTATGGCACCGAGCAGATACTGCTTGAGCTTGCGACAGTAGGCGCAGCTGCATTCGTATTTTCTTTACCGATCGCAATCTCAATTATTTTGTTAATTGGTATATTGGTGGTCAGTTATCGACAAGTCATTGAAGCTTATCCACAAGGCGGCGGAGCCTATATGGTATCCAAAGAAAATTTGGGGATGGTATGGGGGAGATTAACTGGGGTTTCACTACTTGTCGATTATACATTAACTGTGGCAGTTTCGATCTCTGCAGGTGTGCAGCAGATAACTTCTGCTTTCCCCAGTACAGTGCCTTATATCGTTCCCATCGCGATTATTCTAGTTTGGGTTATGGTATGGGTGAATTTGCGTGGAACATCAGAATCGGGTACTATCTTTGCTATTCCCACATACTTTTTTATTTTCTGTATTCTATTGTTAATTGGAAAAGGTGCCTTTGATATAATTACGGGCTCTTCACAAGTTCATGGGATGGGTATTTTTCCGAAAACGTCTGCCATTCCGTCTGGATTAACTATGTTTGTTCTTTTAAAAGCTTTTTCATCAGGTTGTTCTGCTGTAACAGGGATCGAAGCCATTTCGGATGCGGTTCCGCATTTTAAAACACCTTCCAAGAATAACGCGAAACGGACATTAGCGTCACTCGGTATCATATTAGCGATTGTTTTTGGTGGTGTGACCATATTGGCTTTGGCGTACGGGATTCAACCGGACCCTAGCCACCATACCTCAGTATTGTCGATGATTACTGAGCATGCTTTTGGTCGAGGCGTGCTTTATTTTGCAACGATAGCAGCAACGATTTTGATTCTAACATTAGCTGCAAATACAAGCTTTAACGGATTCCCGATCTTAGCTTCCATTATGGCACAGGACAAAAACTTTCCGCGGATGTTTGCTTTTCGTGGGGATCGTCTTTCATTTAATTATGGGATTGTTACTTTGGGTGTTCTTGCAAGCTTGCTGCTTATTGCATTTAAAGGTAAAACGGATGCATTAATTCCACTATATGCTATTGGTGTTTTCCTATCATTTTCTCTTGCGCAAAGTGGATTGGTTAGAAAATGGTTTAAAGATCGCAATAAAGGTTGGCGGCGTAAAGCATTAATTAACGGATTAGGGGCTATAGTTTCCATAGCCGTACTATTGATTTTTTGTATCACCAAATTTTTGGAAGGCGCTTGGATTGTAATCTGTTTAACACCTGTAATGCTGTGGATGATTACTAAAATAAGCAATCACTATGATGAAGTTGCCGATGAATTACGGATAAACCTGGATGAGGAAAAAATATGCTCCAAGGATCAAATCATTATTGTACCGGTTGCCGGAATTCATAAAGCAGTAGCGGCCTCATTGAATTATGCCAAATCCCTTTCTCCAAACGTTGTAGCGTTCTACGTAGCCATTTCCGATGAAGATGAACAACACATGGAAGAGAAGTGGGAGAAATGGGATCCGGGTGTGCGTCTAATCGTATTTAAGTCAAGATATCGCACTATTGTAAAGCCGCTGATTGAATTCATTGAGCGAATTGATTCGCACGTTTCGGAGAAGCAGCAATCGATTATGGTGCTTTTGCCGCAATTTATTCTTAATAAATGGTGGCATCATTTGCTGCATAATCAATCCGCATCTCGGATCCGTTCGAAGCTGCAAGCGGAAAAAGATATTGTTGTTGCAACAGTACCGTATCATTTACATCATTGATATT
>JAQBPR010000115.1 GCA_028287395.1 Bacilli bacterium | reverse complement strand
AAAGAAGTAGAACGGGAAGCTATGGAAAGAATCAGACATGATTCTCTCGATGCGCAAGCTTGGGTATATTTAGGGGAATCTTTATTAAGACAGGGAAGCGGACTCTCAGCGGCGCAGATTTTTAGACGTGCTCATTTGCTTGATCCGGAAGCAAGCTGGGTAGAGGCGGTAAATCGTGAGATCAGCAAGTCGAAAAATGGACATCATCGCGTTGATGTAGAAGTTCTATTAGAGCAAAAAAAGGTAACGGTAGCTGCAGCTATTCTGGTTCGTAATGAAATACGCTGTATCGAAAGGTGCTTGAGATCGTTGACAGATGCTGTGGACGAAATCGTCGTCATTGACTGTGAGTCTACAGACGGTACAAGAGAGGTTATACAATCGTTTTCGAAAGTGAAGTTTGTTACATTTTCCTGGATTGATGATTTTGCAGCAGCACGTAACGCGGGATTGCCTCATATTGAGAGTGATTGGGTGATTTGGGTGGATGCAGATGAAGTTTTGATCCCAGAAGATGTGAACAATATTCGGGAAATTGCTGGCATTTTTGATCCAATTGAATATCCCGTCGTATTGTTAGGTGGAGTTTTAGAGCAATTAGGTGAACAAACATCAGTCAACTACTCCAAGGGCAGAATGTTTGCAATGAAGCATCGCCTTCAATTTTGGGGAAGAGTGCATGAGCAGATCGGTGATAGAGATAGAGGTGTTTTTTCAGAGGGTTTAACGAGTAAGCCGGTTCTGATTCGCTTCAATCATGATGGTTATATGCCTGACGTCATGCAATCTAAGAAAAAATTAGAGCGAAACTTAAAGCTGCTCGAAATAATGCTGGATGAAGAACCGGAAAATCCAGCTTGGTGGATGTTTTATGGCAGAGAGACTTTGGGTACAGGAGATGTAGATAAAGCACTTACTGTTCTTAAGGAAGCAAACCATGTGGCTAAGCGCAGCCTTGCATTTTCCCGCAAGCTTGAAATTTTATCGTTGCTTATTACGATTCATATGTCGCGAAAGGAATTAGATGAAGCAGAAGCTTATTGTTTAGAAGCGCTGCAGTATCGTCCTGATTTTCCAGACGTCTTATTTTTCATGGCACAGGTCCAAATGCAGAAAGCCTATCAGCTGTATCATAGTGCGGAATTAAATATCCGAAATTCAAAGGAAGCTTTTAATAAATATCGCGGAAGTGTTTCGCCTGATCGCAATATTTTAGCATGGAAAGCCGATCTGGCACTTGCTGATATTGCTCGATTAGTGGGTAAGCCTGCCAATGCAAAGCCCATTTATGAGAGCCTTTTGAATCGGCATCCTGATAAAAACTTAATACATAAACGATTGAGACAGATAGAGGAGCAGCAGAAGCTTTTAAATTCTTAGCTTATATTAGTAAAGGAGCGATCAAATGCAGGATCATTTTAAAGACTTTTTAAAGGGAAAGCCCAAGAACGAAATTGATAAAACAACAGAAGAAAAACAAGTTATAGAAGAATGGACCCAGGCTTTGCAAGAGTTAGTGGATCAGGTCAGCCATTGGTTAGCTGAATATCAGCAAGAAAGCAGAGCTGCTAACTGAGGTTGTATTAAAGAAGATTATCCAAGAGCTGGTAAGCTAAAACAACCTGAGCATCCCATGTGGATGCTCTTTTTTGCCCGATTAATAGTGGAATTTATAGACTCTGGCTTCATAAGGCTTGAAGCGGGAAGGGTTTAAATTAGCCGTAAGATCCACTTCGTAATTGGAAATCAGCAGCTCTTTCTTTTCATCTGCCCAAGTGTTGGAAAAAGTAATTACCGCTTCATCTGCAGTGAAATTACTGCATACAAATAATTTTTCATTATCCAATGTTCGGGTATAAACGTACATTTGCGGGTGATCTTCGTAGATTAAATCGTAGACTCCGTAAACGATTATCGGATGTTCTTTGCGCAGACGGATCAGCTTGTGGTAGTAGTAAAAAATTGAATCAGGATCTTCTAATGCTTGTTTAGCATGAATCGTCTTATAGTTTGGATTGACCTGCAGCCATGGCTTGCCTGTGGTAAATCCGGCATTCTCACTAGCATCCCATTGCATCGGCGTTCGCGCGTTATCACGGCCTTTGGCGTAAATAGATTTCATCACATCATCGGGAAAAGCCCCGCCTTCAATGACCTTTTCACGGTACATATTATGGATTTCTACATCGTTATAATCTTCGATTCGCGCAAATTTGACGTTGGTCATGCCGAGTTCCTCACCTTGATAAATATAAGGAGTACCTTGCATCATATGAAGAAATGTCGCCAGCATTTTAGCGGATTCCACTCGATAAGTCGTATCATTGCCGAAACGGGAAACCATGCGCGGCTGGTCGTGATTATTCAAGTATAAGCTGTTCCAGGCTTTGCCTTCCAGCTCTTTTTGCCATTTGCTCATAGTATGCTTTAAAGCTTGAAGCGTCCAAGGCGCCAGATCCCATTTTCCTGACGGACCGTTATCTAATTCCATATGCTCAAATTGAAAAATCATATTCAGCTCGGTTTCAGCAGTATTTGCATAGTGTGCGGCCTCTTCCGTTGTTGCCCCGGGCGTTTCGCCGACCGTAATGATGTCATATTTAGATAACACCTTCTCATTCATTTCACGCAGAAACTCATGAACTCTAGGGCCGTTCATAAAATAATCTCCGCCCCAGGTATAACGCTCCCCATTCGGAACACTTGGTAGACCTTTCACCTTTGAGATCAGGTTGATCACGTCCATGCGAAAGCCATCTACGCCTTTATCTAACCACCAAGTCATCATATCGTAGATTTCTTTGCGTAAAGCTTCATTTTCCCAATTCAGATCAGGCTGCTTTTTACTAAATAAGTGGAGAAAATATTCGTCCGTCATTTCATCCCATTGCCAAGCAGACCCGCTGAAAATAGAAACCCAGTTGTTCGGTTCCACTCCATTATTTCCGGATCTCCATATGTAGTAGTCACGATAGGGATTGTCCTTCGATTTTCTTGATTCAACAAACCAAGCGTGCTCGTCTGAAGAATGATTCACGACTAAATCCATCATTAATTTTAAGCCGCGTTCATGCATCTCTTGCAGTAAAGCTTCCCAATCTGCCATTGTACCGAATTCATCCATGATCTCTTGATAATTGCTTATATCATAACCATTGTCATCGTTTGGTGATTTATAAACAGGAGATAGCCAGATTACATCGATGCCAAGCGTTTTTAGATAATCCAGTTTACTGATAATGCCTCTGAGATCGCCGATTCCATCTCCATTGCTATCCATAAAGCTTCGCGGATAGATTTGATAGACCACGGCTTCTTTCCACCATTTTTTGTTTAACATGGGAATATCACTCCTTTTGTATAGTATACAATTTTACACGGTGCATTCATAATTAATAACCGCGAAAACACCCGCCACCTAGCTTACTCAAAGAATAGAGCGTATAATAAACGGATGAATAACTAACCAGAAAAGGGTTGCTGAATATGCGAAAACAGAGTAAATATATTGCTGGAACTTCTCTTGGATTGATGTCGGTTGGTTTTATTGCGACACTGCCTTTTACACAGGGAAACCTTATGCATATCGTTCAGGATGGATTTGAAGCGGGTTTAGTTGGCGGATTGGCGGATTGGTTCGCAGTTACAGCACTTTTTCGCCATCCATTGGGCATTCCAATTCCGCATACTGCGCTGCTGCCGAAAAATCGTGAGAAGGTTACCGAATCACTGATTGCAGTAATTGAGCAGGAATTGTTGAATAAAGAAAGTATTTTACTGAAATTAAAGCAAATTCCGATCAGTGAAAGTTTATTCGGATTTGCTGAAAAACAATTAGCGGAACCTACCGTTCAAAAAGCAATAATTTCGTTCGCTGTACAAGCGATTAGTAATTTTGAAACGAGCCGTTTAGTCCCTTTTGCGCAAAAAGAAATTCAAGCTTTTATTAGTCAAATGGATTTGTCGCCTCTCATCAATAAAGTTATCGAAGAGGTCGTGAATAACGGACTAGACGAGAAAGCATTTGATTTCATTATAGATAAAGCAGAATTCTGGGCAGCCCAGGAAGAAACACGAGATGGCATCGGACGCATGGCACTAGCAGCTTTGGAACGATTGGAATTGAATGGGCTTATGAAATTTGCATTGAATGCATTTGTCGGTTATTTAAGCGAAGAAAAGCTCGGTGGGATGATCCAAACGGTTATTTTATCGACATTGGAAGAATTGCGCGACCCTTATGATCCTCGGCGGAATAAAATCATGCAGATTATTCGCGGGGAACTTGGAAGATTGAGAAGCAATACACAATTACGTCATGAGCTTGAAGCATGGAAGCAGAAATGGATCAATCAATGGGATGTGGAAACAAGTTTAAACCAGCTTTTTTCTGCCCTCCAACAAAAAGCAATCGTGTTTATTTCAGACGAAGCGTTTGCGGAACAGTATATGCGTCCCTTTTTCAGCAATATGCTGCTAAAGATACAATCCGACACCGCAAGGATCGAACAATTCGAAGCGTGGATCGATACTCAATTGGCGAAACTGCTGGAAACCCATCATTTACAAATTGGCAAGCTTGTGCGTGACAACTTGGACAAGCTGGATAATAAAAAGCTGACAGAAATGCTGGAAGAGAAGATTGGACAAGATCTTCAATGGATTCGAGTCAATGGAGCGGTGTGCGGTTTTCTGATCGGTTTAGTTTTGGGAATTATCAAGCTTACAGTTTAAAATAACTTGAATAAGAGCAGCTAAAGAGAATGATTTCTTTTAGTTGAGATTGTTGAGAAACCTGAAGTGGAAGATTTGTATGTCGAGTGAAAAGTTTACGGGCCACATTTGAAATTGCATCGTTCCCATCGTCTAATAAGAGGATGTAATTTCAAAAAGTGGCTGTAACCGGCATACATATCTGTAACGTCAAAGTTTCTCAACAGCCTGAGCTAAAGAGAATGATTTCTTTTAGTTGTTTTTTTTTAGAAACATAGACAGGACTATATACATACCCTAAAGAGGACTCGTTTGAATAGGCTGACCATGAAGGTCGGAGGCAAATACAGAGTCCATACTCAGAAAGCAAGTCTTCATCTTAGGAGGGTTTTTTATGGTTCTGAATCATATGTTTGAGGTAATGATGATCGGATTGGCTTCCAATTTGGATAATGCCGGGGTCGGGATTTCTTATGGCATAAGAGGGATTCGCATAGGAAAGGGAGCTAATTTCATTATTGCATCGATATCATTCCTGATGACCTTGTTGTCCGGGATCACTGGCACATGGCTATCGCTTTATATTCCGTCCTTTGTCAGCCGCTTAGTCGGAGCTATTGTCATTGTAATCGTAGGAATTTACGTATTGTATCAACCATTTATTAAAAAGAAAATGCTTGAAAATCCATCGAATCGTAATCTTTTACAACGAATATTGCGTCAGCCTGAAGAAGCCGATTTGGATCATTCCAAAACGATTAATTTTTATGAAGCCTTAATACTTGGCGCTGCTCTGGGTATCAATGCTCTGGCAGGTGGCTTTGATGCTGGAGTTACACATTTAAATGTTATTGCCACATCGTTTGCGGTCGGTTTTTTTAGTTTTGTGCTTTTGGGCGTAACGGATTATATCGGCTCCAAATACATCACGGTAAAATTCGATCCATTGGCGACTATTCTTTCGGGGATTTTATTGATTTTGATCGGCATTCATCAAATATGAATTTTTCAGCTATTTAAATTTTTATCCATTCTATGCTATAATATTAGGCAATAAGCACTATAAGGGGATATCACTTATGCCATCTACCGAGTTTGAAGTCGAAAATTGTCCTAGCTGCGGAAATATATATCGTAAAACGACTTGGTCTATGTGTCAGGATTGCAAGCTCGAAATGGAGCATGAACTAAGCAAGTGCACGGAATTTCTTCGCAGGAATCGGCAAACTACCCTTCGGGAATTGAGTGATAAAACGGGGGTCACTGAAGTAAAAATAGTCAAGTATATTAAAGATTTCAAACTCTTTATTATCGATACTCCGAATGTGTTTTATCCATGTGACCTTTGCAACGGGGATATTCGAAAGGGGAATTTATGTATTGCATGTCGGTCAAAAATTAACACCGACATCGATAAGATGAATACTCAAGAAATTCAGGATAAAGAAAAACTCCGTAAAGATAACCAAATAAGCTATAAAATTAGCGATCGATTGAAGAAAAATTAAATTATTGTTCTTTCGCGCTCTCATTGTAGAGCGCGAATTTATTTTCCTGGCTCGCCCATCTTACATTGCTTATCAAAGAACCGATTATTGGAAAGATAAGCAATCGCATAATGACCCACATTGTAGTTATAGTTTGATAGGATATCCATTCAAATAAGGTAAGCAGGATTGCAATACTAACGCCAAAGCCAATCACACCATTCCACAGCACATATTTTAATTTTCCCATATTCCGCTTCATTTCCCATTTACCTGCTGCACTTCTATCCACATTAAACACTCCTTGTTTTTTCTCCATGATTTCTTCATTTATTGTAGCCTGATTTTGTTGATCAAAGCAACCCTGTGCACATAGTTGTCAATATGTTAAAATTAGGTGGATAGGAGGGGCTATTTTGACGAAATTGTTTATTTTTTTTGGCGTAATGTATTTGACGGGGAGTCCAATCATTGCTGTACTTGTCTTGTTGGCCATCCTTTATTTTATCGATCGCAGATTTATTGGTTTAACGCCAAGCATTACGCGACCTTTGAAAAGGAATCGAAGGCTTTCACAATTGAAGCAGGAGTTATTCACACAACTCCATAATACAAGCGGTAAATTAGAAGCAGCATGGTTGCTCATAGAGAAGAAAAAATATCGTGAAGCGCTTGTTTATTTAGAAGAGGTACGTCTTGTCTTGGATGATTCTGCAGATGCGCTTTATGCTTACGGATTATGTTATTTAAAGTTAGGGGACTTAGCTCTTGGCGAGAAATGGATGCTGCAAAGCTTGGAATTGAATCCACGCGTCAAATACGGAGAAGCTTATCTGCGTTTAGGTGAAGCCTTATCCATAGTAGAACCCGAAAGGGCGCTTGCCTATTTACAAAAATTTCGTGAAATGCAGTCTTCTTCTTGTGAAGCATACTATCGTTTAGGACAGCTTTATCGACGCTTAAGAAGAGTGGATGAAGCACGCAACACTTTCGCGGAAACGCTGCTTATTTATCGAACGCTGCCAAGGTATAAAAGACGAACAGAACGTCGTTGGGCGATTTTGGCGTGGTGGAAAAAATTACAGTCTTGAGCCTTGCTTGACGGTAGTCAGCGAGGGGGATAAACTAATAAGATGAACGATTATATTGAATGAAATGAGAGTGGCACAGATGTCGTTGGAATTGGAATATGTGATGCAGGCAGTTACCCTGGTATTTGTTATGGCGCTGACTTTTGGTGCGATGATTGCTTGGGCAAAATATAAAAAACGGAAAAGAAGGAAGACGAATTAATGTATTATATAGACCGTCAACAAATCGAGGATCGAATTCGGTTTATTCCTTATATAATAAATGCATGCGAACGATTAGAACGAGATTGGAATGAAACAAATCCGCTTCATTTTCTTGCACAGGAACGTGCGCTTCATTTGGCTATTGAAACAGTAACGGATGTAGGCAGTTTATTGATTGACGGCTTTTTAATGCGAGACGCGAGCAGTTATGAAGATATTATAAGTATCCTTATTGTGGAGAAGGTTTTTCCAATCGATATGGGGCCCACTCTTCTTGCATTAGTTAAACTGCGTAAGCCGTTGGTGCAGGATTATATGAACTTTGAACGGAATAAACTGCATCCGCTCATTCATCAATTACCTTCCCTAATGAAAGCTTGGGAGATAGCCGTTCTATTATTTATCGAAAAAGAATTAACTTGATACGAATAGTAATAGGAGGTGATTCCTTTGCATAAAGAGAACGATACTTCCACACGTAAAGTATTGCTGACGCTGATGAAAACAAAAGGCTCATTAAGTGTAAATGAAATGGCCAAAGAATTAGGGATTACAGAGATGGCAATTCGTCGACACCTCAATACGTTAGAACGCGATGGATTGATTGAAGCCAAATTAACCAGGCAAGCTATGGGCAGACCTACCCATTTTTACTCATTGACTTTACTTGCAGACGATTTGTTCCCTAAGAATTATCACCATTTGACATTGGATTTACTTGGCGAGCTTGAGCTGGAAGGCGTTAATCGTATTGAAAAGCTTTTTGAAGGACGTAAACAAAAGCTGCTTGAAAAGTATGGCGGACGAATGGAAGGGAAAAATCTAGTAGATCGTGTAGCTGAACTGGCAGAAATTCAGAATGCCAACGGCTATATGGTTCAATGGGAGCATGATGTAGAGGGCCATTATGTATTTACTGAATTCAATTGCCCTATTGCTCAGGTCGCAAAACAATATAACGCAGCGTGTCGCTGTGAATTAACTTTATTTAAAAAATTATTAGGTGCTGAAGTGGAATGCACGGAATGTTTAACAAAGGGTGGGAATAAGTGCACTTATTTAATAAAAGCTTGATGGACAAGGTATCGCTTGTAAAAATTTTCATTTTTTTTGTTCGTTCTGTGTCAAAATCCACAAGAAGTTAGTATAATATAATCAGGTATAGGCATTCGTCTACTTAAAGTGCTGAAAATGATCGGGATGGGGGAATGTGAATGATATTAGATATCAGCATGGCTGTTATTGCTTTAGTTTTGATTGTGTTTGTTATTGTAGCGATCGGTGTCTTGAAAGAAGTAAAAGTTGTGCTGCTGCAAGCAAATCAAACCCTTGCAAACATGAATCATGAACTCACCACGGTCAGTCAAGACGTCAAGCAAGTTATGAGAGACAGTGACCTCTTGATTAAAGATGTACAAACGAAGCTGCACTCATTCGATCCTCTGTTATCGTCTGTAAGTCAAACGGGTGAGGTATTATACCAATTGTCTGGATCAGCAAAACAAGTTTCTGCTGCTGTTTCGCAAGTTACTGAAGGTGTACATGATGCTGTGAAAAGTAATCAAAGTCGCATATCCAGCGTGATTGAGATCGCAACTGCAGGTATGCAATTGTGGCACAAGATTAAAGATATGCGAAAAGATCATGCAAACAACCTTAAGAATGAAAAGGAGTGACATAAAAATGTCTAAAAAAGTCGATGGAAAAGATTTTTTGATCGGAGCTGTAGTGGGTGGTGTGTTAGGAGCTATGGCAGCCTTGTTACTGGCTCCAAAATCAGGACGTGAGCTGCGTGGCGATATTTCTGAGCAGTACAATAACATCAGTGAAAAAACACAAAAAATTGCAAGCAATGTAAGCGAAAAAACAGTGAATATCGCAAAAACGGCAAGCAGCCAAACAGCGGAGTGGGTTGATAAAGCAAAGGTAGCTGCTACCACAGTAGTTGGAGAAGTGAAAAACTGGCGAGAAGGTCGCAAGCAAGCCACTGGCACCCATGAGAACGTCGAGGAAAGCGTTGAGCATGAGGATGATGCAAAAAACGAGTAATATCTGTTTATTAGTAGGAAAAAAGCCGATCGCTGAGGTGAATGCCTCGATTATCGGCTTTTTTTGTTACTTCATTATCGTATTACCATTTGGTGGAATCGAATTTAGACATATCAATCCCTTCCCAAACATTCTTTACATAAACCGATTGTGGACTATCGAAAACTAACCATGCGGTAGGTAAGTATCTTTCACCAAATTCGCTGGAGGGACGATTGATAATTTGATTATCTTTGACCAAAACCGTTGAAGCGCCGCCATCCAGGTTAGCGGCAATAATCGCTCCGTTGTCCAAAAGCACCTTCTGGACGTCAAACAAGGTTGCGCCTAAGCTGTAGGTGGGCTGTCTTCCATCAATGATCGCAAACATGATACTGCCGTCCTTTTTTTGCGCCATACAGGTTCTTGGCGCAATTCCCCAGCCGTCTGCTTCATTTTTTATTTGCCCAACTCCGTTTACTATAAATCGTGGTGCATAAGAAGCAGCTTCCATTACATTCATCTTTAATAATTGATTAGGCGAATATTTACCTGCGATCATGTTCCCTTCACTATCGATGCCCATTACATGAACGGGAGTATCCATACCCACATCTTTATAAAATATTTTCCCCTCGGATATGACGATTCCTTCGGGTTTAAATCCATTTCCCGACCAATTCGGGTCGTTAAAACCACCACCATTAACTCCTGCGATGGCGCCGGTTCGTTTAACCATGCTCGTTACCTTTTCGCCTTTTCCAGCTTTGAGCGGCACGACAATGCGGACTTTTTTAGGATCGGAAATAGTCAATAAATAGCCTTTAAATCCTTTGCCTTCAATCGGCTTCACATCAATTAATGGTTTTTTTTCTTGCTCAGCAACAACAGGAATAACCACTTTTTCAGTTACTGGCTTATTGGCATAATCGTTGAAACGCTGCCAGTATGCATCGACTCTTTTTTGCAATTCTGCAGAACCGATTAAATATTTAGCCCATTCCCGGTGCTGGGTTGAAATGATAGAATCGGCAAGCACATTACGTTTTTCAGTACCTGATGGTGTAAGGAAAAACCAAATAAGAAACAAAGCGATTACTATAGCGGCCACTAAAAACAGATAACCGATTGTTCTCCAAAAAATCCCGCGTTTTTTTTTAGCGCGTGGTTTGGATTGACGGGTTCCTAATGGAGTTTGTTGCGAGAACTCTTGTTGAATAGTTGGTTGTGCCATTTTCATTTCCCTTCAATAAAATAATTTCTAGCATAACATAACAGACGAAAAAACGTACAAAAAGTTTCAAAAAAAAGCAAGGTTCATATTCACGAACTAAACGAGTTGGTGTCTTGGTACGTTTTAACCATCCTATTCATATTCTAATCATGAAGATTTAAAAACTTTATTTTAATGGAAAAGGAAGCGAGCATTGGTGCAGCAAGCCGTAGCAATCTTAGATTCAGGTGTAGGAGGGCTTACCGTTGTTAAAGAAGTGATGCGGCAGCTCCCTCAGGAGAAAATAATTTATTTTGGTGATACCGCCAGAACACCATACGGACCACGTTCTTCATCAGAAATTATTTTTTTTACAAAACAAATTGTCCACTATCTAATCCAATTTCAACCGAAATTGATCGTGATAGCTTGTAATACGGCCACTGCTGTTGCTTTAGACCCTGTCCGCGCTTTTGTTTCTGTTCCTGTTGTAGGCGTCATTCATCCTGGAGCCCGCGCTGCAATAAAAACAACCAAAATGGGTGTGGTGGGTGTGATTGGAACAGAAGGTACTATAAAAAGTAGAGCCTACGAAATTGCATTGAAGCAGCTTTCACCTTCCATTAAAGTGATTTCACTCACTTGTCCCAGTTTTGTTCCGTTAGTGGAGCAAGGGTTATTCGATACAGAGGAGACTAAACAGGATGTAAGTAAATCGTTAGCCTCGCTGCGCAAATTGCCAATGGATTGTTTAATTTTAGGCTGCACTCATTATCCCTTCTTACGCGAAACCATTGCAACGGTTATGGGGGATAAAGTGGCCTTAATTAGCTCGGCTGATGAAACGGCGCGGGAAATCAGTACAATATTGCACCACAGAGGTCATCTTGCAACAACGGATCAATTGCCGGTTCACCATTTTTTTTGCAGTGGCGATTCTCGTATTTTTCAGCAAATTGCCCAAGCTTGGTTAGGCGAGCAGATAAAAGTCACACCTGTAGTTTGGCAAGTGCCGCGAATCGTTTAAATCTATATTTAAAGAAAAAAAGGTGGATTCAAATGATAGAAGAACCCTATAGTTATAACATCATGCGAAAAAAGGTTCATTTACTGGAACAGAAATACCCGTGTGTTCAAAGTGAAGTAATCGGATACAGCGTGTTAGGAAAAGAAATTATAGCAATAAAATTGGGTCGGGGGCTGCGTGAAATACATTATAATGCCGCCATTCATGCGAATGAATGGATTACATCTGCATTATTGATGAAGTTTATTGAAGATTGTATGTGTGAATCAGTAAATGAGAAGGGGCCGTTTCAACACGAAAATATTCCTTTGCTTCTGCAACAAACAACACTTTGGCTTGTGCCGATGCTTAATCCAGATGGCGTTGAATTAGCAATAAACGGGGTGAATAATCAGCATCCCTATTCAAACCAATTACTTGAATGGAACAATGGATCAACCGACTTTACACGTTGGAAAGCAAATATTCGTGGCGTGGATTTAAATGATCAATTTCCGGCGCATTGGGGGCACGAGCAATCTCGGCGTGCTGTTTCAAAGCCAGGGCCCTTTAACTATTCCGGAGAAGCGCCTCTATCGGAGCCTGAAGCGGATGCAATTGCCCGATTTACAATAAACCATTGCTTTGATTTAGTCATTGCATTGCATACGCAGGGCGAAGAAATTTATTGGAACTACCGAGATATGGAACCAGCTGAATCCTCTGCCACGGCAGAAAAATTCGCCCTTGCAAGTGGTTATCGCGCAGTGAAATTAACGGATAGTGATGCAGGATACAAAGATTGGTTCATTCAGGAATTTGGTAAACTTGGATTTACTGTGGAAGCAGGATTAGGCATTAATCCGTTGCCTCTTAGCCAATTTAGTGAAATGTATACTAAAGTGAGCCGGATTTTACTGCTTGGATTACAAATATAGGAATACAAAAAGAGCTCGATCCTATGAGGACCGAGCTTCTTTGGTTTTCTTACAGCATTTCCATTTCAACCTTCATTTTTCCACTTTCTTTACCTTCTGTAACTCCTGAAGGTTTTAATCGTTCCTTGCCTAAAAAGATCGCGGCAACTGCACCGATTAAGACGAAGATAACGCCTGTAATGAATACCCAATCAATCGAGTTTGCCAATACTTGTTGTACAGTTAAAAATACATCGTGTGGCATGGATTTGCGGGTAGCGGCATTAAGTAGCAATTGCGGATTCGAAAATTGTTTAAGTGTTGCTGGTGGTACCTGAGCTAAGGTTGTTTTAGCTGCTTCTTTTAAGCCTGATGCCATTTGGTTGGCCATTATGGCACCCATAATGCTGACGCCCATCGTACCGCCAATTGAACGAAAAAACTGTGATGAAGAAGTAGCTACACCGCGTAGTTCCGGGCCGACGGCACTTTGAACTGCAATTGTAAATGTAGGCATCAATGACCCCATTCCAAAGCCTGTAATAATCATATAAAACACAACAGATAAATTGCTGGTATGAACATTCATCGTGGACATAAGGATAAATCCTATTCCCATAATGGTCATACTGACTATAATAATGGACCGATAAGTTACTTTAGAAATAATCCGTCCGCCAATAATACTAGCTATAATGAGTGAAAGCATTAATGGGGTGAGTACATAGCCTGCCAAGGATGCGGAAGTTCCCACTACACCTTGAACGAACAATGGAATATAAGTGATGGCACCAAACATTCCTGTTCCCATGAAAAATCCAGCTATACTGACTACACTAATAACTTTATTCTTAAATAAGAATAGTGGAATAATGGGTTCTTTCGCTTTGGATTCAATAAACAAGAAAAGGCCAATTAAAATTGCGCCAATACAGAACAAACCAATAATTTGCGGAGATCCCCAAGCATAATGAGTCCCTGGTTGATCTGTAGCTCCGGCGAGCACAAGTCCTAATAGTATGGAAACGATTGATCCGGTTAAGAAAATAGCGCCAAACCAGTCAATCGAACGTTTCTCTTTGTTTCTCTTTTCTTTTAAGGCAATGGATAAGATGATCGCAGCAATAATCCCAAAAGGCAAGTTAACGTAAAATATCCACTGCCAATTTAAATGATCGACAATAAATCCACCGGCAGCGGGTCCAATTATACTGGATAGACCGAATACCGCACCAAAAACCCCTTGCATTTTTCCCCGTTTTTCAGGAGGGAATATGTCGCCAATAATCGTCATGGCAAGCGGCATTAACGCACCTGCGCCAATTCCTTGAATTCCCCGAAAAACAATTAATTCAGTCATGTTTTGCGAAAGACCGCAGAGAGCAGAGCCAATTATGAAAAAGCCCATACCGACTAAATAAATGTTTCTTCTACCATACAAATCAGCTAACTTACCAAAAATAGGAACCGCGGTAGTGGAAGTGAGCATGTAGATGGAAAATACCCAGCTATACAAGTTAAATCCGTGTAATTGATTAATTACGGTTGGCATTGCAGTAGAAACAACGGTCTGGTCTAATGCCGATAGCAATAATCCAATCATCAAACCGATGACAATAAGTTTTACATTTTTAGAATCTGATGTATTAGTCATGTTAATCTCTCCTAAGCTTTTGCTTTCTCTATTAAATCTGTTATTTTGTTAAAAACGTTGACGGTTGTTTCTAATTCACTAATGGTTAATTGACGGAATAATTCGTTTACTCGTTTAAATCTTTTATCGCGAATCCGCTGCATGGCTTCTTTGCCTTTTTCTGAAATGGAAAATAATACCACACGCCGATCTTCTTCAGATCGTTCCCGGGTGATTAAACCCATGTTTACCATTTTATCCGTCATTCCTGTCACAGCACCAGAAGTGATGCCGATCATATTTGCCACATCCGATGCATTGCAAATACCTTTTTTGCAAAGATTAAACAATAAAAATATTTGTCCGTCTGCAAGCTGCTCGTTTGCATTTACTTGCTGTGTCTCATGCTTAAACTTTGAAGCAAGACCCTCCAGAGCGCCCTGCATCTGTTTAAGAAGTTCATTTTTTTGATCTTCAATATCTTGTTCGTTGATTTCGTCCATCCTATAATCTTGTGATGACAAAATCCTCGCCTCCTTCCTTAATTGGTGAACATCTTAAACGAAAAGTATCTTAGTTACTAAAATATTTATCTAATAAGAATATAACCAACTAAGGGAAAGAAGTCAAGAATATTTTTATAATGCCTAGAAATGAAGAATAGTACCCGTGATGATCCAAGGTACTATTTGCAGGCAGATTCAAGATTCAATTACTCGTTGATATTCTCTTTAGCCAATATCCATCTCCAAGATTGCTTCACGATTGTTAATGCGTTCCAAAATAAAAATATCGCAATAACCGGATGAAGCGCTGCTAACCACATGCCCGACAAGGCTTTAGCAGTAATATATTGCAGGATAATCATAATAAATAATCCTAGGCTATTCCAACGAATCCGACTCGGCACACGTCCGATAAACGAAACTGCGAACATAAGTATAGGTACAAACTCAAAAACATGAATAAATGACGTATGAGGACCCCAATCGTCTTTATTTACAAATACAGCAAGACCGGCTAGAAATACCTGTACAATAATACAAGCGGCAAAAATCAAAGCTAAGAATGCGAATACCAATCGACCGAATTTATGAACCGCCGTTAAATTTTTGTTATCCATTTTTTTCTCCAATCATGATTAGATTTGTTGTGCGGGTTTTCTTTGTCCCCAAAGTTTAAAGACGATGAATAATAACCAACTCCTTTGTGTAAGTGATATTTCTTTCAATAAGATCGACTCCTTAAACGCGATATATTTTTTTCATCCAATCCATCAGACTTTTTCCATGTTCGCTTCGAATGTTATCAACCTCGTCGATACATATCATTTCACCTTGATTCATGGCAACAACCATATCGAGGACGGGCTCCATTTCAATAATTTCGTGTGTTGTCATCATAACGGTTTGTTCGGATAAATCAACGAAGGTAATGAGTCCTTGAATGATCGATTCACGAATCATTGGATCAAGTCCAGATAAAGGTTCATCCAGTAAAATTAGCGGAGCGCGGCGCGAAAGGGCGGTAACCATTTTAAAACGTGTAAGGTTGCCTTTTGATAATGAACCCACCTTTTGCTTGCGGTCCAGTTTCATAAAATCAATCATTTCCATCGCTTTATGATGATTGAAATCAGCGAAGATATTTTGATGAAATTGAATTGTTTCGGCTACGGTGTAAAATGGATAACAACCATCTTGCTCAGGTAAATAAGCTATTTTTGCAGAACTTCGCCGCTCGACTGATGCTCCATTCAGTAAAACGTTTCCACGGGAGGGTCTTAATAATCCGGCTATTAATTTAAGTAAAGTTGATTTTCCTGAACCGTTTGGTCCAATGATACCGATTATTTTTCCGCTCGGAAGATTGAAGCTGACATCCGTTAGTGCGACTCGTCCGGAAAATTTTTTGGAAACATGATTAAATGTAACGATATTACTCATGGGATGTCCCTCCGTTTTTATGCAACTTGTCTAAATAATCACGTAATCCTTGGATTATTTCATCAGGCTCGAATCCAAGTTCTTGCATTTCTAAAACAAATGTTTCTATTTTATTCTGCTTTAGTTGATTCCGAATCACTTTTAGTAATGCCTGATCCTCCGTCACAAACGTTCCCTGACCGCGGCGTGCTTCTGCAATAGCAAGTCGTTCAAGTTCCATGTAGACTCTTTGCACTGTATTTGGATTCACCCCGAATTGCACAGCCAGCTCTCGTACGGAAGGAAGCTTGTCACCTGGAAGCAAATCACCGCGTACGATTTGACTGCATATTTTCTGCACGATCTGATGATATATTGGAGCTGTACCGGTAAAACCATCTCCCACTTGGCTACACCTCGACTTTCCGGTCAAGCAACCAGCCTGCGGCATAAAAGAACACGGCGGTTAAAAAGAATCTATAAAGAATATCCCCCCAATAGAGAGGACCCACAAAAAAGCTCCCAGGCATTTGTGAGAAATGAGCATGGCTAGATGGCGCTATGGAAAATAATGTTGAAAATTCGGGTATGTTTAATTTCCCCCAATGGAACAGTGTGTTATAAAAAGAAGTATCATTAAAACGAACGATTAAATGAAGCGTAATGAAAATTAAAATCGGGAAAAGCATCCAGCGCCACCCGCGCAATACATATTTGCATATATTTACAATAAAATAAATCAAGCAACCAAGGGCTGCTAGCAGAAGCGCACACTGGACCGACTCAAGCGCTAATAAACCCCAATGTTGCATGAATTGACTATGAAAGGAGAGTAAGAACCGTAAGCCGGAAGGACCTTGATACAGTCCAGTCAGAAAATCCAGATGTACAGCCCATAGCCAGAGTATTAAATTCACTCCGAGAGAACCCCCCATCATTACTAGTCCTGCTGCAAATTTGGCGAAAATCAGCATCCATCCAGACTGAGGAGATTGCAACCAAAGCGGCGTGTTTTTCTTCTCGGCACGCAGACTCTTAAACATGTACAAGAGAAGATATACAGAGTGCCAGATCATTGCAATAAATAAGACTAAGCTTGAAAGGCCGTGATGATAGCTGTTAGCCATACTAATTGCAAAAATTCCTCCGAATAGAAGCAATAGTCCATTAGTGATTGCATACGCTCGCATAAGACGAAATTCTTTTCTAAATAAACACCACCATGCATTCATAATCGTAATATCGCTCCATTCATTCATCGTGTATTAGTGTACTATTTATATAGTACACTAATACATATTGTGAAGTCAATTATCTCATTTCAAAACAAAAATTGTGCTTCAAGAACCTCAATGGTATGATCCATTAAAAAGGAGTTGTATATTTATGAAACAACAAAATTACGCCAATCATCGCAGACTTGATCCGAAGTATCATTTTATTTTCATTCTTTTGACTGCCATTGTTTTAGTAGGTTCCATCATAAATCTGATTTCTGTGTTTAATTCAGATGCTAGTCGGACGGAAGCCATTCTTATTTTTCTAATTTCGCTTATGTTTACCCTCATTATTTCAATGATTCGTACTTATCCGCTTAAAGCGCAAGATCGCGCTATTCATGCAGAAGAAGGCTTGCGTCATTTTATCTTATCAGGCAAGAGGATCGATCCAAGATTAACAAATTCGCAGATTATTGCGCTGCGTTTTGCCAGTGATGCAGAATACATAGCGCTTTGTGAAAAAGCAGCAGATGAAAATCTAGCGCCAGACGCAATAAAAAAAGCGATCAGCTCTTGGCGAGGAGATCACTTTAGAATATAGCTTGTTTTTTAAGCGAAATATTCGGATTGATATTGCTCTGATTCACGGACATCAAAGCTTAAAGGACGAGTGCCATTCGTAACAGCGATATGCAGGTAGATCTCTTCTTTTCCCGTTCGCGGGTTAAAGGAAGGGATCGGTTCACTTACCTCGATAACCTGTACCGTTGATCCAACGGTGTATCCTTGTCGTTCAATGAATAGCTTAATCGTTTTATCCCGCGGCTGCACCTGCAGTAAATCGCCAACTTTTACTTGGCTGAAATCTATGGCCATTACATTCATCCTTTCATAGGGATTCCAGTTGGTTATTTTCAATGATTTCATTATACTATCATTTTCTAAGTAGACAGTCCATTCAACTCCTTCATATCTGGTTATGGATGTTTAGTATTCGTTATATCGGGCAAAGTAAATATCAATTATGCTTTATATAAGAACTAAACATTATAAAAACGATTGCAGGAGGGTAATTATGAAAGGTAAATGGAATCGATTGTTTGCTATAGGGCTAGGTACTATCTTAACAGCAAGTTTGGTGGCTGGCTGTGCGGGGAAGACGCCAATCGCAGGAGTAGCTACAAATACACCGGTCGCGGCAAAGCCGTTTGAAGGTAAAAGCATTACTATTGTCACGGCAAATCATCCGTGGGGAGAAGCTCTTAAACCGTTACTTCCTGATTTCGAGGCTGCGACAGGAATGAAGGTCAACATACAAAGCTATTTTGAAGATCAACTCACTCAAAAGCTTACAGTGGAATTCACTTCAGGCTCAGTTACACCGGATGTTTTTATGTACAGACCTTTGCAGGAAGGGAAATTATTTTATAAAAACGGTTGGGTTCAGCCGTTAGATGACTTTACCAAAAAAGATGCGAGTTATGACTTTAATGATTTCTCGAAATCAGCCATCGGGACAACCACGGTGGATGGAAAGCTTGCTGGTATTCCCATCATTACAGAGCAGGAAATTCTTTATTATCGTAAAGATTTGTTGCAAAAAGCGGGAATTGCTGTACCTAAAACGTTAGATGAATTAGTGGCAGCCGTGAAAAAGCTTCATGATCCGAAGAATGAAATGTACGGTTTTGTCGCAAGAGGACAGCGTTCACCTCTCGTTACTCAAGTTTCCTCGTTCCTTTATTCAGAAGGCGGCGATTTTACACAAGGGGACAAAGCAACGATCAATACGCCAGAAGCTATAAAAGCATTTACTACTTATGGAACCTTGCTTAAGGATTACGCTCCTCCGGGGGTATTGAATATGTCTTGGCCGCAAGCCATAGGGATTTTTGCTCAAGGGAAAGTTGCTTTTTACACGGATGCAAACTCGATTTATAATAATGCAACCGATCCTACAAAATCCAAAATTTCCGATAAGGTTGGCTATGCCGTATTCCCTTCCGGAAAAGCGGGCTCTAAGCCGTACAGCATTACCTCTTGGGCGCTGGCAATGAATGCGAAGGCTGCCAATAAAGATGCAGCTTGGGAATTCATCAAGTGGGCTACAAGCAAGGAAATCGTTTTGAAAACGCAGCAAAAAGGAAATCCTGGGGCTCGCGCTTCCGTATGGGATAAACCAGAAGGTATTACAGGTTTTCCGGCTGAGTTGGTTCCAATTATTAAAGCAGAGTCAATAAGCGGAGTGGACCACGACCGTCCAACGGTCATCAGTGTTGGTGAAGCTCGGGATGCTGTAGGCGAGATTGTTCAGAAAATCATGACAGGCGACACCAATGTTCAAGCTACCGCAGATACAGCCAATCAAACGCTGCAAGCCATAATGGACAAAGATAAAGCAAAGTAATTTTGATATAAAAGCTTATCCCGTATCACCTATTGGGGGATACGGGATATCTTTTTACAGAAAGGATGAAATTTATGAGCTACAGCTGGTTCGATCGCCATTTAAAATGGATTTATACACTTCCCGCGGTTCTTTTCGTATTAATCATGATGGGATTCCCTATTCTATATACAGTAAGAATCAGTTTTTATGAATGGAGCATGTCGGCAATTAGCCCACCTAAATGGGTAGGTCTGAGTAATTATATGGCGTTGTTTAAGGATACGCGCTTTTGGCATGCGGTGGGCTCAACATTTTATTTCACTATTGGTGCTTTAGTGCTTGAAGTGTTTCTAGGGATACTTATTGCTGTACTTCTTTTCCGCGATTTTAGAGGGAAGAATATCGTCAAAACGCTCTTCCTTTTACCGATGGTAGCCACACCTGTAGCTATGGGTTTAGTGTGGATGCTCATTTATGAACCCACGATTGGTGTTGCCAATATGATTCTAAAGTCATTGGGATTTAAGCCTCTGCTTTGGCTGGCATCAACCCATCAAGTTATTCCTTCTCTGATTATAGTGGATGTTTGGGAATGGACACCGATGATCGCCTTAATCATTATGGCAGGACTAGCCACACTCCCCTCAGATCCTTATGAAGCAGCGGATGTAGACGGGGCATCGTTTTGGCGGAAATTTATGTCAATTACATTGCCGTTATTGAGACCTACGATTATTGTAGCTGCCATGTTAAGGCTCATTGATGTATTGAAAACATTCGATATTATTTACGCAACTACACAAGGCGGGCCTAATTCAGCTTCAGAAACTTTGAACCTGTATGGCTACGTGCTTGGATTCCAATATTTTAAACTGGGCATGGCTTCATCGCTCCTTGTGATTTTCTTTTTAATTGTAATGGGACTCACTTTATTCATGATTTGGATGAGAAAACGATTGGAGGATGCTTCATGAAAAAGAAGGCGGGATCTACAGTTACATTATCGCTACTGACTTTTGTAGTCATCCTTGCGTTTTCTTTCCCTTTTATCTGGATGCTGCTTGCTTCATTTAAAACGCAATCGCAAATTATGTCAGCAGGACAATTTTTCATCTTCAAACCAACCTTCCACAACTACACGAGTGTTTTTAAAGAATATGATTTTATGAAGTATATTACCAATAGCTTTATTGTAGCTGTAGGTTCTACAATTTTTTCCTTAGTGTTAGGTCTTCCAGCGGCCTATGCGATAGCTAGATACGGTTTGCAAAAGCTGGGACTCACTATCCTTGTGGCGCGGATCATCCCTGGTATTTCATTTTTGATCCCCTGGTTTATTTTATTCTCGAAAATCAAGCTCGTAGATACCTATACAGCGCTGATCTTAAGCCATATGTTGATCGGGTTGCCGTTTATCATTTGGATCATGATTTCCTTTTTTGAAGCACTCCCTAAGGAGATTGAAGAATCTGGATTGATCGACGGATGTACGCGTCATCAGGTTTTTATGCGAATCATTTTACCTATATCCGGTCCAGGTGTGATTACCGCATCGCTTCTCTCATTTATTTTCTCATGGAATAACTTTATGTTTTCTGTTATCTTAGCTGGAGATAAAACAAAGACATTGCCGGTTGCCGTTTTCAATTTCATGTCCTATGCGGAAATTAATTGGGGTGGACTTATGGCAGCCGCCTGTATTATTACACTGCCCGTTTTGATCATTGCGCTTTTGGCGCAGCGTTACATTGTGAGCGGGTTGGCCTCAGGGGCAGTTAAAGGATAGGAGCAGTTGAGAATATGCCATATAAACTGAATATATTCAGTAAAATTGTGATTTTGATCATTCTTCTACTGGTACCTATCCTTTTTTTATATTCCGTTTCAAATCGAATCAGTAAAAATGTAGTGCAAGAGCAGATTCAAAGATCGAACTTGAATCAGCTTTCTTTTTTTCTTCATCAGTTGGATACGAATATGGATCAATTGTCGGTATTTCCAGTTATTTTAAGCTTTGACCCGTATATTAGAGAATTTATTGATCGCAGATTGTCACCGCAATACGATGTATTGAAAGAACAAGCGCGTATAACGGAGAAGTTTAGCTTGCAAAGTGTGTCAAGCGGATGGGCTAATGATCTCACGCTTATCTTACCAAAAGAGAAGCGTATTATTTCTTCCAGCATTTTTCAGACTCCAAATGAAGCTTTCTCCTCGGGTAATATTCGCAGTAATTGGACCTTTAAAGAAGATCCGCGGGGCGGGAAAATCCATAGCTACTTTATTAGAGAAATTGCTGAGCCTGCTACTGCCAAGACTGCAGTGGAAGCGAATGCTATTTTTCAAGTTGGATTTTCCGGTCAAAATATTGTGGATATGCTGGATTTGTATAAAGACGCCAAGCATAGCGATCCATTCTTGTTTCACGGATACGATCCTCCGATTCTGAACAGTACCTCTTCGAATCCATTCGTTGACCAATTAATTCCCATTCTGCGAAATGAAGCTTTAAAGGATTCCGGACAAGAGATACTTGAAATTGAGAAACACCAATTTCTTGTTAGTTTCGTGAAATCCACACAAATGGGCTGGTATTTGGTTGATTATGTGCCTTTGCAAAATATATTAGCGCCGATTACGAAAAGCAGTAACTTTTTTTACATTTCAGTGGGGATGCTGCTTATTTTGAGTGTTATGGCCTCCTTTTTACTGTATAAAAACGTCCAAATTCCGATTCGTAAATTATTAGGAAGCGTTCAACGAATAAAACGTGGCGATTTCTCTGCGCGGATTGAATATCATGCGAAAAATGAATTTGATTTCCTCTTTTTGCGTTTTAATGAGATGGCCGAACAAATTCAGCTGCTGATCGAGAACGTATATGCTGAGAAAATTCGTTCCAGGGAGGCAACGCTCAAACAATTGCAATCACAGATTAATCCGCATTTTTTGTATAATTCATTATTTTTCATTATTAATTCAGCCATGCTGGAGGATAAAGAATCTGTTGTGGAAATGGCTCAAAATTTAGCAGAATATTATCGTTATACGACGAGAGTGGAAAATCAATGGGTCTCTCTACGTGAGGAGCTGGCTATGGTGAGCCATTATATGGTGATTCAAAACCTGCGTATGAATCGATTGGCATTCGAGATTTCAGTGCCTGAAGAGATGATGGAGCTGCGACTTCCAAGGTTGATCCTGCAGCCTCTAGTGGAAAACGCGATTATTCATGGTATTGAACGAAAGGTACATGGCGGCCTTATTCAAATTACCGGCGAACAGGACAACAATCTAAATAAAATAATCATTGAAGACAACGGAATCGGAATGACAGCCGAAGAAATTCAAGAGCTTCAGAATAAAGTCAGTATGCCTATGTCGGAAGAAATAGGCTGCGGTACTTGGAACGTACATCACAGACTGTATTATCAATTTGGCGAAGGATCAGGTTTGACTTTCTCTCGTGCTTCTTCCGGGGGAACTAAGGTGGTCATCTCATGGAATAGAAATGCGCAAGAGTCCATTCACACGCTTTACAAGGAGGGGTAATGGATGTATCAAATGTTAATCGTAGATGATGAGGTTCATGTGGTGGATAGATTGGTCACGACGATTCCTTGGTCAACCGTTGGGATAGAAAATGTGTACAAGGCCTATTCGGGAACTGAAGCCGTTTCATTGTTAAATCAATTTTCTATAGATATTGTTTTGACAGACATACAAATGCCTGGGATGTCTGGGTTGGAATTAATCGCGGAAATCAATCGCAAGTGGAAAAAAACAAAGTGCATTCTGTTATCAGGGCATTCCGATTTCAAATATGCTAAAGAGGCTATTCTACAGCAAACTGAAGATTATTTACTGAAGCCTGTAACGGAAAAAGATTTGTTGCAAACTGTACAAAGAGTGATGGAAAAGCTAAAATTTGAATGGGAAGAGGTTATTTCTCGTCAACGCATTGCGCTTACTTTAAAAGAAAATATCCCTCTATTGAAAGGGAATTTGTTAAGTGATCTTTTACAAGGTCGAAAAATATCCCAAGCCTCACTTCGTGAAAAAATGCAAATGTTTGGTTTACCGGAGTTTCACAATGAACCGTTCGCTCTAATGATTCTTCGATTGGAGGAGCATTTTTTGGAGTACGATTTTCAGAGCTTATCCTTAATGGAATATGCAATAGCAAATATAGTCGAGGAGCTATTTGGGAAGCAATTTGAATTATGGCATACGAAAGATGCGCATGAATATTTGGTATTTGTTGTGAAAAGTAAGGAAGAATCTTATTCAGATGAAGAAATGCGCATATTTGAACGTGCAGCCTCCCAACTGCAAATCGCAGTGAAAAATTACCTTAAGGGAGAAATCTCCATTTTGGTAAGTAGACGGGGGATTTTTCCAACAGATCTTTCCTTACTTTACAATAGCTCTGTTTCTGCTTTCCGCAAGAGCATTGGAAGCGGTCAGGAGCTTTTTATGCGTGTGGCAGATGATCTGGTAAAGATGGAAATCCAGTCGTTGCAAAGTATATATGAACCTCCAACATTGATCCACTTGCTAGAGGCTGGAAGGTGGCAAGGTGTTGCGGAGAAGCTGGAGCAAATTTTCGCAGAGCTCATTTTAAAATGGGCTGATTCGCAAGAACATTTGCTTGAGGTATATTTCTCGATATCTTCGGCGTTCGCCTATATTGCTCACAAAAATGGACGCCAGCTCGCTGATTTAATTGGAAATGACTACGACAAATGGATGGAAGGCATTCCTTTTCGCACAATAAATCAATTGCATGAATGGTCTAAGCGAACCTTGGTTTGTTTAAAAGACGATATGGATCACGAAGCGGAAAATATCCGGTTATCTACCATTAACGAGATTCGAAAATTTGTGGATCTTAATCTAGCTCAAGACATATCTTTGCAAGCTATTGCAGATCATATTCATATGCATCCCGTTTATGTGTCGAAAATTTACAAGCTTGAAACCGGAGATAATCTAAGTGATTATGTTCATCTGATTCGTATGGAAAAGGCAACATTCCTGCTGAAAAATAGTCAAGAGAAAATATACGAAATTGCAGCGCTTCTTGGTTATCAGCGGCCGCATTCTTTTAACCATGCTTTTAAAAAGCATTATCAGATTACACCGCAAGAATATCGCGATCAGAATGAAGGGAGAACAATGAAATGAAAATTACGAAGATGGAGCTTTTTAAAGTACCGCCGAGGTGGTTATTTCTCAAAATTGATACGGATGAAGGGATCTCTGGTTGGGGAGAGCCGATAGTGGAAGGTAAGGCTGATACAGTGATGGCTGCTGTAAAGGAAATGAGTGAATATTTAATAGGCAAAGATCCGATGCGAATCGAAGATCTATGGCAAGTGATGTACAGAGGAGGATTTTACCGCGGAGGACCCATCCTCATGAGCGCTATATCGGGCATTGAACAGGCGCTTTGGGATATCAAAGGGAAGTTTTATAATGCACCCATCTACGATTTAATCGGCGGAGCGTGCCGGGATAAAACTCGCGTTTATTGTTGGATCGGCGGGGATCGTCCGAGTGATGTAGGCAAAGAAGCCAAACGTCAGGTGGAGGCTGGGTTCACGGCTGTCAAAATGAATGCAACGGAAGAAATGAACTTTATTGACTCATTCAGTAAGGTAGAACAGGCTATATCTAGAATTGCTGCTGTACGTGAAGCGGTTGGAAATGAGGTAGGCATCGGTATTGATTTCCATGGACGTATTCATAAATCGATGGCCAAAATTTTAGTCAAAGAGTTGGAGCCCTATCGTCCGATGTTTATTGAGGAGCCGGTGCTGCCTGAAAATAATGAAGCACTGGTTGAAATCGCGCGTTATACTTCCTGCCCAATTGCAACAGGGGAGAGGATGTATACACGTTGGGGCTTCAAAGAACTGCTGGCTCAAGGCGTCGTGGACATCATTCAGCCGGATCTTTCTCATGCCGGTGGAATTATGGAAACGCGAAAAATTGCAGCTATGGCAGAAGCATACGATGTAGCAATAGCTCCGCATTGTCCGCTGGGTCCAATTGCCCTAGCCGCTTGCTTGCAGCTAGACACTTGTACTCCGAATGCATTTATCCAGGAGCAAAGCTTAGGCATTCATTATAACCAAGGCAGCGATCTTCTCGATTATTTAAAGGATCCCTCCGTGTTTGCGTATAAGAATGGTTTTGTAGATAATCTGGTGTTACCGGGGCTGGGGATTGAAGTCAACGAGGAAAAGGTTCGAGAGATGGCAAAGATAGGGCATAATTGGAAAAATCCTGTTTGGCGTCAAGAAGATGGAACAGTAGCCGAGTGGTAGGAGAAGAGTGAAAGGTGTTGGCATATGACTCAAACATTAATCGAACAATTGAAAGAAGCTAAAATTATTGCTATTATGCGAGGAATTCCCCGTGAAAAAGCAGACGCCACAGTGCAAGCGTTGGCTGATGGGGGCATTTTATTTGTTGAAGTAACATTGAATACGGAAGGCGCGTTAGCAGTGATCAACCGCTTTAAGGAAAAACACGGGCAGGCTTTGCACATTGGAGCGGGCACGGTACTCAATCTTTCTATGGCGAAAGAAGCAGCTTCTGCAGGAGCAGAATATTTTCTTTCACCGAATTTGAATGAGGAAGTTATTCAATTTGGTTTGGAACACGGAATTGAAGTTTGGTCGGGAACGATGACACCCACAGAAATTGTGCGAGCATATGAAGCGGGTGCTTCGGCAGTAAAGGTATTCCCCATGGGCTCGCTTGGAGTCGGTTATTTAAAGGAAATTCGCGCACCCTTGAACCATATTCCGATGATCGCTACGGGTGGTGTTGATCTGCACAACATCGCTGACTTTTTAATTGCCGGAGCAATTGCTGTCGGTCTGGGCGGCAATTTAGTGGACAAAAAGCTTGTACAGGAAGGCAGCTTTTCCGAAATTGAGCTTCGTGCACGCGCTTTTGTTGAAAAAGCTAAAGGAGTGAATTGAATTTGAATTCATTTCCACAAGTAGATGTAGTCACCATCGGCGAAAGTATGGTGTTATTTCAGCCGTTAACCAGCGGTTCATTAGCGTATGCCCCGCTATTCACCAAATCAATTGCAGGAGCGGAATCGAATGTTGCGATTGGACTGACCCGTTTGGGAATGAAGGTTCGTTGGATTAGCCGTCTCGGTATGGATCCTTTTGGCAATCAAATCCTCTCCACTCTAGCAGGGGAAGGTATCGATGTTTCGGCTGTTACAAGAGATCCCCTATGGCCGACAGGAATATATTTTAAAGAATTTACCGGCTTTGGCGATCCCAATATTTATTTTTATCGAAAACTATCGGCAGCGAGCCATTTTACACCCGATGCTTTGAATTCCCAATGGTTTGAAGGGGCGCGCCATCTACACGTTACTGGCATTATGCCAGCCTTGGGAGCTCAGACTACGGAGACCGTGAAGGAAGCGATGAAGCTAGCGCGCAAACAGGGCATGACGATTTCTTTTGATCCCAATCTGCGGAGAAAGCTTTGGAGTGAGGAGCAGGCGCGGGAAGTTTTATTATCGATGGTCCCATTGTGTGATTATTTTCTTCCTGGTATTGAGGAAGCGGAATTTCTAGTTGGTGATCGCAACGAATTGGAATACGGTAAAATTTTTCTGGATCAAGGTGTGAAGGTAGTTGCGATGAAATTAGGGGAACGGGGATCGTTAGGATTCTATGGAAATGAATCAATTAAGGCCGAGCCTGTAGTAGTTTCCACAGTCGTTGATACGGTTGGTGCAGGGGATGCATTCGCCGCTGGGTTTTTGTCTGTAATGTTGGCTGAAAGCAGTTGGCACGGACCTACAATCACTAGTGATATATTAAAAGATGCTTTACAAAGAGCTAATTTGCTGGGAGCAATCGCTACGCAATTTAAAGGGGATTGGGAAGGGCTGCCCACGTTAGCTGAAGTGCAGAACATTTTAAATGGGAAAAAAACGATCACGAGATAAACAAGAATGAGCCTTTATTTCGATATAGTATTTGGTTTTCTTAATCATCTTCATAATCTTCCGGTAAACGAATCCATCGGCTCAAATAACCTTGTTCATATAATGCCTTCAATAATATGATTAATATTGGGGATAAGATCAAACCGGAAATGCCAAAAAGGGATAAGGAAATGATCATAGCAGACAACATTGTGAATGCGGAAACACCTAAAGTATCCCCCGTAATTTTAGGTTCGAGGATTTGACGGACAATAATCACTAGGCCAAGCAGAACACTTAATTCAATCGCAAGCGCTGATTGTCCGACAATGAAGAGATAAATAATCCAAGGAATAAAAACGGTGGAGACGCCCAATAAAGGAAGCAGATCGAAAACACCGGCCAATAGTGAGATGGAAAAAGCATTTTTAACACCAAGAACAAGCAACGCAATTAAAATCACGGCAAAGGTGATCGAAACCATTTTCAATTGTGCTTTAATATAACCGAGAATGCCGATAAACACATTTTCCTTTAAGAAAAAGAAAGCTGTTTTAAAGGTGCGTGGCGTGTTGCTATGGGCCATCTTTTTCCAGGTATCTATTTCCGTGCTGAGAAAATAGGCGAGGATGATACCGACTGTAAAATTAATGACAAATGAAGAGAAGGACGATAGCCAACCAGCAAGCCAGATGAGAAAAATTTGGGCAATATGTGAGCCGTATCCTGCAATTGTCCCGGCATATTCTTTGATTTTATCCGTGAGGCCTATGGGCAAATCCTGCCATTTGCTGCTAATATAATCCGCCTGGCGGGCAATTTGCTGTTGAAGGATATCTTGACTTGGTATTTTCGCGGATAAGCTGTAAAGTTGATTTGTAAAGATAATGCCCAGCCCAATTAATGCGCCCAAAATGATCAGGATAAACAATAGGATCGAAATGGCTGAAGCAATCGATTTTTTTATCCCTTTGCGATGTAATAGCTTGGCAAGCGGTTCAATCGCGGCAAAAATAATTAGAGCCAAGAAAATCGGAGTCGCAATGCGATACAAGTAACTAAACAAAAACATAAATATGTATATAGTTAGCAAGATTAAGCCTATGTCAAAAACGGTTTTGTAATATTTTTTATAAAAGGAAAGCATAGTTCACCTCTTCGAATAGAAATCACTACTTTCCACAATACTGAATTATCGGTACAATGGCAATAGATCGACTACATTAATGGGTACAGGAGTTGTTACAATGAATTGCAAAATTACGCGCAATGCCGCCAAAATGATTTTAAAGGAATTGGAAAAAGAAGAGAACAAGGATCTGAAATTGCGGGTTATGATAACGCATAGCCACGGTGATCACGCGCATTATGGCATGGACTTGGATTCGCCGAAGGATAATGATGCGTGTGTTATGACGGATAAAGCTATAGAAGTGCTGTTGGACAAGGATCAACCGCTGCTGGATGGCGTGAAAATTGATTATCTTTATTTTCCAAAAGAAGGCTTCGTCATCACCAATCCAAGCAAAGGGAATGCCGGGGATCATTAAATGGCTAAGAACGATATCCGGATTTGCGATAAATGCAAGCATATGAAGGTCAAATCCATGCTCGCGAAGATTGCCGTGATCGCACCTGATGCAGAAGTGAAAGTAGCTTGCAAGTCATACTGCGGTCCCTGCTCTCGATTTGCTTTTATTTATATCAACGGACGTTACATTACAGGAATAACAGAAGAAGAAGCCATCGAAAAAGCCAAAAAATATGTGAAGTAAAAAATATATGCTTCCATATACAAAGCTGTCATTCCAACGGAATGGCGGCTTTTGCTGTAAAAGTGACAAATTCGCGTCAATTTAGCAGAGGCATCATTAATAATCCGACTAAAAAACATTGATAATGAATATCATTATTGACAAATACGCCATACATTATTAAAATAAACCTTGTGTCAAGCTTTAAATGATAATGATTATCAATTGCGATGACTATAAAATATAGCAGGTGACCCCATGCGTAAAACAAGATGGATGATGACGATTTTATGCCTTTCCCTATTTTTAGTACCCTTAACCGTGTTTGCTCAGGATGCAGAAAGTGATTTGCGTTCGGCAAACGAGCAAATAACGAATGCAATAGCATCTGTGCAAAAGGATGATTTCAAAGCGGCACAGGAAAGCTTAAATGCGTACAGTACGACATGGCTGCAAATAGAAGCTGGCATTAAGAATAAGTCCAAAGATGCTTACCGTAGTATTGAAGAGACGATGGGTGACGTGAAGTTTGCCTTTTTACAAAAACCGCTGAATAAAGCGGCGATCCTGACAGGACTGCAAAAGCTGAACCAAAAAGATAATGATTTTATTGCGGGGAATTTAAAAAACTTTAAATCGGCAGTTAGTAATTCATCTAGCGATAAGAGCACCGTAGCCAGCCTAGTAGCCCTACTAGACCAAGCATTAAGTGATATACAACAAAATCAAATTCAGGATGCAAAGGATAAAGTACAGCAATTCCGCCAATCGTGGCTTGATGTTGAAGGGTTTGTAGTGACGCAGTCGTCCAATGTATATTCAGCGGCTGAGAGCGATATGGTTGTTTCTTATTCGCAGCTATCCGCAAGTCCAGCGGATAAGATTGGAGCACAAAAAACGTTGCAGACCATGCGTGAATACTTGTCGCCATTAGCGGCAAAAACCAATTATACGATGCTCGACGCAGTGACGATTATTCTCCGTGAAGGTTTGGAGGCGCTGCTTGTTATTGTTGCTTTGCTTGGTTTTCTTAAAAAGTCAGGTCATCAGGACAAAGAAAAATGGATATGGTCCGGGGTCGGCTTTGGAGTTACAGTCAGTATCATTCTTGGCGTAATAGTACAGGTATTATTTGCCTCAGGCACATTCGGCAGCAATAATTTCTTGATTTCCGGATTTACGGGACTATTCGCGGCTGTCATGTTGGTCTATATGAGCTATTGGCTTCACAGCAAGTCGAGTTTAGCTCAGTGGACACAATACATTAACACCAAAAGCACGAACGCTTTAGCTTCAGGCAGCTTATGGTCGCTCGCGATTCTTTCCTTCCTTGCCGTATTTAGAGAAGGTACGGAAATGGTTTTGTTTTTTATCGGAATGGCCTCATCGATTTCCTTATCGAGCCTTTTGAGTGGAATTGTTCTAGGTATTGCTATTTTAGCAGTGCTAGCGTATCTGGTATTGAAAATTGGTGTAAAAATACCTATGCGCCCATTTTTCCTGATTTCCAGCGTTTTCGTTTTTTATCTATGTTTTAAATTTTTCGGTATGGGTGTACATGGATTACAGCTATCAGGTGTTTTGCAAGCAACTCCTGTTAATTCATTTCCAACCGTTGAATTCTTTGCCTTATATCCCACATGGGAAAACATTATCCCTCAAGCAGCACTGTTACTCATAGCTCTCGTTGTCGTGGTTTGGAGTAAACGCAAAGATTTCAAGCTTCGCGAACAATTAAGGCTACAGCAAAATACAAATTAAAAAGGAAGGCCGCGAGGCCTTTTTTTTTGAGCAACTTTATTGGAGAGGATTACGTTAGATGAATAGTTGTTGAAATTTGCTGTGGGGTGATTATTTGAAGAAGTTATTTATGCTTATTTTGCTTGCTTTCGTGGCTCTTATCGTGCTTTCTGCTTGCGTTTCGCAGTCTTCAAAATCTGTAAAAGTCATGGAAACCACTGCTTCTGCTCAAATTCCAGAGCTTTTTGCGGAGGATGTGGTATCATTGCAGCTTTTAAGTGGATTTCCAAGTGTTGAAGGCTTGAAGGCTTTTCAGCAAGATAATTCGAATGATTTTCAACAGATAACTAAAGTGATAGGTTGGTTAAATTCAGCGAAATTAACGCATGGAGAAACCATAATTGCAAAACATGGCTACCCTAAGACAATGCAAATTAATTTTAAAAATGGAATAATTGCGGAGATTGAGCCTGCTTATAAATGTTCAATTACAACAAATGCAGACGGCAGCGGCACAAAAACCTGTCCACAGGTTGAAAATGAAGTTCTTTTATCATACGGTTCAAAGTACTCCTGGCTAAAATCCCCAGAGCTATACACCTGGCTGCAAGGTGGATGGAAGCAAGATAATTCCAATTGAGCATAGTCGTATTTCCAAATAAATAGTATAATTGGAAAAAACACCGAGGGGGATTCCATTGCCAATTTTGTTAGTGATTATAATAGTCATCATCATTATTACATTGTGGATATCGGGAATGAATAAAGCGAAAGTTCCGCAGAGAAAATATACCAAGCCTGTTATTAAAAAACCGGATTACGCAAGTGAAAGTCTACCCGCTGGATTGGGAATGCGTCCAGAATTTGATTCGCGAGAAATGGAACAACGCTTGGAAAAAGCGCTTGATCCCGGTTTGCTGGAAAGATTAAAAGAACGCGTGCTCAAAGAGCATCCGGAAATGGGATTAGTGGAATATGAGTGGAAGCTTCTGGAGTTAAAGCGTTATTTTGCGATGAATGCGATCTTACGCCAGGTTCCGATGTTTAGTGAATCGGTAGATCAAATTTGGCATGAAATGCTAATGTTTACACGAGAATATCAGCTATTTTGCGATTCTTTTCTAAGTACAATGATTCATCATGCGCCTCATTCTCAACCGCAGCCAATGAAAGGTGAGAGAGCTTGGTTTGACTGGAACTATGGTCATTTGTTTGAGCTTACCCCATTCAGTAATGAAATTTGGGGCCGTTTTTACGCCTTTCCATTGGAACCGGAACGGATGGAACAATTTAGAAGATTAAATGAGGAGGAGTTAGTCGAACGTTTATTTAATCGTCGTGCGGCTGAGCAATTCCCAGATATAAAGACAGCGATTTATGCTCTAATCGAACAGGCTAAATCACAAGTCGATGCCGCATTTGAATCCTCTCAAGGACAGGACCGTTACGCGAATACGCAATCGATGAATTTTATGGGCAATGCTGCGGGTGCCATGTTTTTTTATTCGATGCTTGATCCCATGGGCTTTCAAGGGAATATGCAGCCTCTCTTACCTTATGAAACAGGAAGTCGTCAGGATGGATCAGGATGTTCTGCGGGCGGCTCTGCTTGTGGTTCGGACAGTAATGATACAACAGATAATGGCGGTGATAATTCAGGCGGTTCATCCGACGGAGGCGGAAATAGCGGGTGTTCTTCATCGAATTGCGGCAGCGGCTGCTCCGGAGGTGGAAGCAGTTGTGGCGGAAGCAGTGGGGATTAGCAAATATTGAGCTGCTAAGACCTTATGGTGCACTTGAACTTACCCGAACAGGGCTGGCAGTTAAGTTACGTGGTTCTGAAGTAGTGAAGTAATTAAAGGCGGCTAATTGAGATGGAGAAACTTTTAATTCGTTACATCCAGGCAAATCCAGAAATGATCCATATATTAGCCTTAATCAAAAGCCTCCGCTTACCTCAATGGTTTGTGGGGGCTGGTTTTGTGCGGAATTTTGTTTGGGATGTGTTGCATGATTATAAAGAAAGAACGCCGCTTCAAGATATTGATGTTTTATATTATGATAAGGAAAACAATAGTTTGGACAGAGATAAACATTATGAAAGACTCCTTCTCATGTTAGATCAGAGACATAATTGGTCTGTTAAAAATCAAGCGAGAATGCATCTTCGCAACAATCATTCTCCCTATACATCCGTTGAAGATGCTATGAAAAGATGGCCTGAAACTGCCACGGCGGTTGCTGTGAAATTAAATGATCACAATGAGTTGGTCATTGTCGCACCTTATGGATTAGAGGATTTATTTGGATAACCGTTCCGGTTGTTAAGGTCCAAGAAGATGCTTACTTAAAAAAGGAAGCGCTTTTCCCCAAAATTCAGGGTCTGTTTCAGAGCTGCGATGTCCTTGCGTATGCACAAATAGATGCTCCACGCGATCTGGCTTCACGTTAGTGAGCACATAATCCAGTTCAGCAGAGGAGATGTAATCGT
>JAQBPR010000152.1 GCA_028287395.1 Bacilli bacterium | reverse complement strand
ACACTCTATATTTAAAATAACAAACGAAACCGCTTTCGTAAATGATACTTTCGTAGGAAATAATTGGGTTATTTTCAAGGAAGAAGTGCCCAAAGAAATAGCTTCAGGAGAGAGTTATCCTGAAGCCTCGATGAAAAGGGTGAAATATAGAGCTGTCTTTTTTTGTAGAACGGTCCGCCGCTGGTTTTGTCGCTTTGTTTCAAAAAGAATTTTTTGTGGTAAGAAGCTTTTGTTAAGACAAATACAATCCAACAAAAAAAGGAGCAATGTTATGAAAAAACATTTATTATTGTTTATCGCTATTATTGCAATGATTATGGTGTTATCTGCGTGTGGAAGTACAACAACTGATACTCCGGTAAGCACAACGGACACTACGGTTACAGTAGCGCCTACTATAGCACCGACTGCTACAGATACCGCAACACCTACACCAATGGTTACTGTCGCACCATAAGGACAGATTTTAAGAAAATAAAAGGCTTCGTCCTGAGGGAATTCTGGGACGAGGCCTTTTATTTGAGTCTGTACTTTGTGATTTGTATGTTGACTTCGCATATTCATCTTCGAGTAACTTCCAGCAGAGTCGCGATGAATACTTCTGCTGCTTTAGATAAGTAGCGTCCTTTTCGATAGGCGATCACTAAGGTTCGAAACGGTTGGCCTTGCAAGGATAAATAAACAGGTGCAAAAGGACTGCCTTGCTCACGCGCTACCATTGAGGGAACAAAAGCAATACCCATTCCAGCAGCGACAAGTGATTGGACCGTATCGATGTTGCTGCTTTCGAAAACAATATGGGGCTGAAATCCTTCGCTGCGGCATAGATCTTCTGTAATTTGCCGGAAGCCTTGACCTTTTTTTAGAATAATAAAAGGCTCTTGCTGCAATTTAGATATTTGGATTCTAGCGTCATTACTCGTGTTATTTAATTTAACCAACGGATGCTGCGGTGGAACAGCGAGACAGATTTCCTCTTCAATTAGGGTTTGATAAGTCAGCGAAGGCTCCTGCAACGGTAAGGAGAGCAAACTAATATCGGTTTGTCCATTTGAAGTCAAATGCTCTAATCGGGAGGAAGTATCTTCCACTAAAACAATCTCAATATCCGGATATCGGCTTTGAAATATGGGAAGTACAAGCGGGAGTATATGAGAACCTGTAATGGGTAAGCTTCCGACAACAAGCTTTCCTTTACGCATTTGTGAAATATCTTCCATTTCTTTTTTTAATTGCGCGACCATATCTAAAATCTTTTGCGCTTTTTCTACGAATACTTCTCCAGCATGTGTTATTTCAACAGAGTTGGTGTTTCGTTGAAATAAGAGGACACCGATTTCTTTTTCAAGCTTCGATAATTGTTGGCTTAGCGAAGGCTGGGCAAGATGCAGCTTTTCTGCCGCTCTGGAAAAGTTTTTTTCGGCAGCAATTTGAATCGCATATAAAAACTGACGTAATTCCATAAAGTATAGTCCTCCATCCGTTATATCTATTACCTATTAAGCTTATAGATATTATATCTTGGAACAATGAAGAAAGAAATGCTAAGATGGTATTACAATTCAGATTAAGAGGTGAATAATCCATGTCAAAGAAAACGATGTTCGAAAAAATTTGGGACCAGCATGTGATTCATCAAGAGGCGGATAAGCCAAGCGTTATCTATATTGATCTACATTTGGTGCATGAAGTAACTTCTCCGCAAGCTTTCGAAGGTTTGCGTTTATCGGGCCGCAAAGTGCGTCGCCCCGATCTAACCTTTGCTACAATGGATCATAATGTTCCGACTAAGGATCGTTTCAATATCAAAGATCCTATCTCAAAGCAGCAAATTGATACCTTATCACAAAATTGCAAGGACTTCGGGGTTGCTTTGTTCGATTTAGATAGTGCCGATCAAGGCGTAGTCCATGTTATGGGACCAGAGCTTGGTTTAACGCATCCAGGTAAAACGATTGTTTGCGGTGACAGTCACACATCCACACACGGCGCATTTGGAGCTCTTGCTTTCGGAATCGGCACAAGTGAAGTCGAACATGTTTTGGCGACACAATGCTTGCAGCAGTCGAAAGCCAAGACATTGGAAGTACGCATTAACGGCAGATTGAATCCAGGCGTAACAGCTAAAGATTTAATTCTAGGCGTCATTGCTCAATATGGTACAGATTTTGCGACGGGCTATGTAATTGAGTATACCGGTGAAGCGATTCGTGCTTTATCGATGGAAGAACGCATGACCGTTTGCAACATGTCGATTGAAGCAGGCGCGCGGGCAGGGTTAATCGCACCTGACGAAACGACTTATGCTTATCTTCGCGGTCGTGATTATGTACCGCAAGGCGCTGACTTTGAAAAAATCGTCGCAGTATGGAGCCATTACGTTACAGATGAAGGCGCGGCTTATGATCGTGTTGTAGATTTTGACGCACAAGCATTAATTCCGCAAGTCACATGGGGTACTAGTCCGGGAATGGGTATCCACGTTACAGCAAATGTTCCTGATCCGCAAAGCTTCCCTACGGAAAATGAGCGCAAAGCAGCAGAAAAGGCTTTGGAATATATGGGACTTACACCTGGAACACCAATGACAGATCTTGCTGTTGATGTTGTCTTTATCGGCTCTTGTACGAATGGCCGCATTGAAGATCTTCGTGCTGCAGCTTCGGTTGCCAAAGGTCATAAGGTTTCGCCAAATTTAAAATATGCTATTGTTGTTCCAGGCTCTGGACGTGTGAAGATCCAAGCGGAGCAAGAAGGTTTGGATAAAGTATTTACAGAAGCAGGATTTGAATGGCGTGATGCGGGCTGCAGTATGTGTTTAGCGATGAATCCAGATGTGCTTAATCCGGAAGAGCGCTGTGCATCCACTTCAAACCGTAACTTTGAGGGCCGTCAAGGCCGCGGCGGACGTACGCATTTGGTTTCTCCAGCAATGGCTGCAGCTGCAGCAATTCAAGGGCATTTTGTTGATATACGCGATTGGGCGTTTAACGCATAAAATTTAACGAAGAGAAGGGAGTGGCGAACAATGGATGAATTTAAAAAATTTACAGGCTTAGTCGTGCCTGTTGATCGTGTAAATGTGGATACGGATGCGATTATTCCGAAGCAATTTTTGAAAAGAATTGAACGTACAGGGTTCGGACAGTATTTATTTTTCGAATGGCGCTTTTTTGAAAATGGGGATGTCAATCCAGAATTTAATTTGAACAAACCCCGTTATAAAGGTGCATCCGTTTTAGTTTCACGGGCTAATTTTGGCTGCGGCTCCTCACGCGAGCATGCTCCATGGGCGATTATGGATTACGGCTTTAAAGTGGTGATAGCTCCTTCTTATGCAGATATTTTTTATAATAACTGTTTTAAGAACGGTATTCTGCCGATCGTGCTTTCTGAAGCGCAAGTGGAGGATTTATTCCAACGTACAACAGCGAATGAAGGCTACCAGCTTTCAGTTGACTTGGAGGCAAAGACGCTTAGCGATAGTCTGGGTTTAAAAATTAATTTTGAATTGGACGAACATCGCCGCCAGTTTTTACTTCAAGGTTTAGATGATATCGGACTTACTTTACAGCATAGTGCGGAGATTTCTGCATACGAAGAAAAGCACAAAGGAACGATTTCATACAAATAAAGATTTTTATAAAAGCCGACCCCAGCTATGGGAGTCGGCTTTTTTGCCGTATTATTCCTACTTTCGCCCTATTTATTAGGTTGAGTCGCAACTTTAATGTCAATAGCACGTCTAATTTGTCGAATAACATCTGAGAGGTGAGCAATGAAAAAGACAATGTACGCGCTTTTAACCGCATTTGTTTTCATTATGTTACTGCCGCATGTGAGTTATGCAGATACTGGCATTCCAGTGTATCTTAATGGAAAACAACTTATTTCATCAACCCCCGCACAAATCATCAAAAACACGACTATGGTTCCGGTACGAATTGTTTCTGAGGAATTAGGCGCAATCGTGGGCTGGAACGATGCATCTAAAGAAGTAACCATCACAAAAGAACCATTAAAAATTAAGCTGCAGCTTGGAAAAAAAGAGGTCACAGTAAACGGGAAAACACAAAAATTAGATGTAGAACCGATGAATGTTAACGGAAGAACGTTATTGCCTTTACGTTTTATTGCAGAAGGCTTAGGCTTGAAGGTAGACTGGGAGAATAAAGCTCGCGCAGTTTATTTAACAGTTCCCGGATCGGAGCAACCGACTGTCCCAACAAATGTACCCGTTAAAGATCCTGCCGTTATTCCAGTTACGGAGCCGAATTCAAATTCTGTCAGCGATTCAGAAACTATGCCCGAAACTACACCACAACCAGTATCGCCATTGGTTAATCCAGCGAATTTAGATTCATTAACGGAAATACAGTTGATTCAACGTTTTGATGATCAAGTTACAATCAAAGGAAATGGTGATTTAAAGCCCATTCTAACCAATATGGATTCCGCGAATCAGCTCATCATTGACTTTCCGAAAACATCTTTAAGTAAATCTTTAAACAGCATTCTCAACAAAGCAGTCGTTAAAGTCGATGAACTGAAATTATTTTCCAGTTCGGTTACTGGGAATGTATATAATGCGACAACCAATGCTTATTCTGTTGCTTCAAGTGAATATATTAGTAAAATAAGATATGCTTTATTTTCGGACAAGCCTTCCTCTGTAAGGGTTATTATCGATCTAAAGAAAAAAGGCGATTATCAACTAATCGAAAATAAAGTAAATCATCAGGTCGTCATCGCTCCCAAAAACAGTCCGCAAATCGTTGTAATTGATCCGGGACATGGTGGACATGATACAGGTGCGGTTTCGATTATCCAGAAAAATGAAAAAGAATTTAATTTGTCCATGGGATTGAAAGTTGCTGCACTGCTTAAAAAAGATCCCTTGATTCGAGTTGTAATGACGCGAGAGGATGATACATTTATTGAATTAGATGATCGGGCGGGATTGGCAAATAATATCAATGCGAATGTATATGTTTCTATTCATGGCAATTCTTATCTTAAGGCAAGCCATGGCGTGGAAACCTATTATTATCATGACCAAAGTCTTGCGCTTGCCAATGTTATGCATAGCCAAATTGTCACTTCAACCGGCTTTACCGATAGAGGTGTTAAAAAGAGCAAATTCCGTGTTATTTCAGTAACGAATATGCCGTCCATATTAATAGAAGCAGGGTATCTGTCCAATGTGAAAGAAGCGACAGAAATGTATAAAACTGATTTTCAAGACCGCGTTTCCACTTCAATCGTTGCTGGAATTAAACAATTTTTAAAGATTAATTAAAGGGGTGAGTTAGTGTGCGGAAAAATATAATTTATTTGCTTCTGATCGGAATTTGTATAACTATTTTCTTATCGGGGTGTGGTAAGCTGAAACAGTCACAAAACGTCCAAACAGAGGCATCTAATAGCCCATTGCCAACGGAGACCATTGCGCCTACCCCAACACCTGTAGAAATAAAGGAATTGAAGGTAGACCTATATTACGGGGATGAAACAGGAGATCACGTAGTGAAAAGGGAACAAACACTGAAATATACTGCCGATACATCAAAATATATTGCAGTACTTAATGCATTAAAGGTGAGTCCGGACAGCAAAGCCATTTGCTTGTTCACAGGATTTAAATTTTTCACAGCAGATTTGAATAACGGCGGATTGACGATAAATCTAACTTTTCCCAAAGAATCCATTCTAGGTGCTCCTGGTGAGGAATTATTGTTAGATTCTTTGCAGAAAACCATTTTTCAATTTCCAGAAGTGAAAACACTTGATGTTTTGGTTGATGGTAAAAAAGTAGATAGTTTAATGGGTCATATGGATTTGCCTCATCCTTTTAAAAAATAAATGAAACCTTTTTTATACTAAAACAGTCTATTACAACAAGGGTAAGTTCCTTATCGTAATAGACTGTTTTTTTGTGAAAAATAAAAAATTTGCTAAATGTTCGATATTTCTCTGCTTTTAACATTGAAATGTGGATGATTATTCGCTAAACTGTAGCATATCGAATGGAAAGTAGGTGGATAACTGCCGATGAATCAGAAGCAGTTACGTATTGCTCTCGATACTATTGGCCAAATGTTTCCTGATGCGCATTGCGAGTTAAATCATAGCAATCCTTTTGAATTAACCCTGGCTGTTTTGCTTTCTGCACAATGTACGGACGAAACGGTAAACAAAGTAACCGCGTCGCTTTTTCAAAAATATCGCAAGCCTGAGGATTACTTAGCAGTTTCCATAGAGGAGCTAGAGCAGGATATTCGTCGAATCGGATTATTTCGCAATAAAGCGAAAAACATACAAAGTCTTTGTGAAATGATTTTGCGGCTATATGATGGACGCATTCCTGAGAAGCATGAACAGCTTGTTGAGCTTCCGGGTGTGGGTCGTAAAACAGCAAATGTCGTCGTTTCCAATGCTTTCGGAGTACCTGCCATTGCGGTGGATACGCACGTTGAACGAGTAGCGAAACGGCTCGGAATTGCTCTGTTAAAGGACTCCGTGCTTGAAGTTGAGAAAAAATTAATGCGTAAGGTACCCAAGGAAGAATGGACACTGACGCATCACCGACTGATTTTTTTCGGCCGATACCATTGCAAAGCACAAAATCCTAAATGTGAGAGCTGTCCATTATTGGACAACTGCCGTGAAGGAAAAAAACGGATAAAATTGCCACAGATTAGGAAATCTAAGATGATGACAATATAGACAAAAAGAAAATAGCAGAAGAGGATGGGATTGTATGAAATGTATAGCTGTTTACACGAGCAATTTTGAATTGTTCTCCGATATTTATGAGCAGGTAATCAACACACCATTAGCAGAAAATGAAGAAAAAGTAGTGGAAGGTATTACGATTAGCGAATCTGGCGAAGTACCTGAAAATTATATCCAAAAAATGAAAATGAAGCCCGAAGTAGTTGTAATGAAAGAGAAAGACCGTAATATTACCATTTTACAACATGGCGAAGTGTTTGAAATTTTCATCCCCGAAGCCGAATTGGTTACTCGCTAGAAGCCGAAGACATTCGGTTTCTTTTTACGTAAGGAGAATGAAGCATGAATGAACGAACGTTTGCAGAGCTAGAGAGGATCATGCTTTCATCTGGAGATGAAATTCATGTGCGAAAGCTTAGGCAGCTTAACAATAAATTTAACGCAAAACAATTGAATATCGCATTTTGCGGACATTTTTCTGCAGGGAAATCAAGTTTGATCAATGCTCTTTGCGGTCATCCTTTGCTTCCCTCAAGTCCTATTCCAACGAGTGCTAATATTGTCTCTATTCAGAATGGCAAAGCAGAAGTTAGAGTAACACACTCGCCAAATACAATGTCTGATGCGAATCGTATTGAAAAAATTTCGTTAGAGCAGCTCTCGGACTACTGTAAGGATGGCGAATATATCGAATCGATCGCGATTGATTATCCCATTCCGTTTCTTGGAGATTTTACACAGCTGTTGGATACGCCAGGGATTGACTCAACGGACGATGCTCATTATATGGCGACCGAGTCAGCACTTCATTTGGCGGATGCAGTGTTCTATGTGATGGACTATAATCATGTGCAATCAGAGACCAATTTAGCGTTTACTAAACGAATGAAGGATTGGGGTAAACCTGTCTACTTAATCATTAACCAAATTGACAAGCATAAGCCGGAGCAATTATCATTTGCACAATTTCGCGCAAGCGTTGAGGAATGCTTTCGCAATTGGCAGGTGGAGCCGAATGGCATCTTGTATACGACATTAAAGCAACCTCAGCATAATGAAAATGAATGGAATAAGCTGAAATGGCTGATAAACGAATTAATCCTGCAATCCGATGTGCTGCGAGAATGGAGTCTTCAGCGTTCGTTAGAACAAATTATTGTTGATCACAGCAATAAGGTTATTGCTAGTCATGAAACGGAGAAAGAACAATATAGGCAGGTTATTTCTGAACAAGCGGACTTATCTGAACAGAGGGCATTGCGAAAAGATCTAAATGAGCGCTTAGAGCTTATGCAGCAGTATGCAGCACAGTTGTTTATGCAGTGGAATAAAGAAATTACGGCGACAATTGAGAACGCTAATCTAACTCCGGCTTCGACACGCGATTTAATACATGAGTATTTGAACAGTAGAAAGCCTGGCTTTAAGCTTGGTTTTTTTTCGCGTGCCGCTCAAACACAGAAGGAAATTGAAAATCGTTTGCTAGCTTTTCACCATGATTTTACGGAAAAAGTAAACGCGCATCTAAGCTGGCATCTTATAGATTATTTTAAAAAAGTGATGGAACAGCAAAAACTGGCATCTGGCAATTTATTAGCACAAGTTGATGAAATTTCAATCGATATTACGGCTGCGTGGTTAACAGAACAAGTAAATACGGATGCTGTTTTTTCAAATGAATATACATTGAATTTTGCTAAGCAGCTTTCTGCGGATGTCAAAGCGATGTTTCGCAAGCAATGCTTGGGTGTAATGGATTTATTCTTAGATGCCGTTCAACAACAATCTAGTCTGGAATCCGAACGATTGACCGTTGAAATTAGCCAATTGGATCAGCAGCTGTCCGCATTTAAAAGTTTAGAGAAGTTGGAAAATGAGGAACAAGTTTACTTGACCTTGATGAAGGAACTGCTTGTTAGTAATTCAGGCGAGATTGTGCTCACATTGCCTATTCTTCCACCTTATGTTGTGGCCCCAAAGGATTCAATGAATGAGACCGTCCATACTTCAAAAAGCACTGCTTTGGATGGTATAACGGAGACAATCGAACGAATAGACGGCTTAGCGGATCAAAATCATGCGATACGAATGAAACAAACTGCCAGACGCTTATATAGCGCTGCAGAGCTTATTGCGGATTTATCCTCGATGAAATTATTGGCGAAGTCCATGCGCGAAAAAGCAAAGCGATTGGATAACAATCGGTTTACCATTTCTTTATTTGGCGCATTTAGTGCAGGTAAATCCTCCTTTGCAAATGCATTAATCGGCGAGAAAATTTTACCGGTTTCACCCAATCCAACCACAGCGACAATCAATCGCATTGTCCCGCCTACAACAGAATGGCCGCATGGCTCGGTGCGTGTGAAAATGAAATCGAAGCCTTTTATGCTGGAAGAACTTCAATATTCCGCCGATAGGGTAGGGATTGCTGCGACAAACGAAGAAGAAACATTTCAAGGGATAAATAAACTAACCGCAGAGCAATTAAGTCCGAATGGTAAGCCTCACTTCAGTTTTTTAAAAGCAGCGGCATTGGGTTGGGCGGAGGCAGAGCCGAGCTTGGGAAATGAAATACAGATTGATTTAAGCGGATTTGCCTCTTATGTTGCAGATGAAACCAAATCTTGTTTTGTGGAACGCATCGATCTGCATTATAACCACCCTTTAACATCGCAAGGCATTGTTTTTGTCGATACGCCTGGTGCGGATTCGATACATGCAAGACATACCGGAGTCGCTTTCAATTATATTAAAAATGCCGATGCCATCGTCTTCGTCACTTATTATAACCATGCTTTTTCACAAGCGGATCGCGAATTTTTATTGCAATTAGGCAGGGTTAAAGACAGCTTTGAAATGGATAAAATGTTTTTTGTTGTCAATGCTGCAGATTTAGCTAAGGACGAAGAAGAATTAGGGCAAGTTATCGCTCATGTGGAATCCAATTTGTTAAAGCATGGTATACGTAAACCACGAATTTATCCTGTCTCGAGTATGGAAGCTGTCGAAGGCAAGATACTTGGTAATCCGATACAGATCCAACACTCCGGAATGGCTCGTTTTGAAAAAGATTTTATTGGTTTTACATTGGATGAATTAACTACAGTGGCTATACACTCTGCGGAGCAGGAGATCGCGCGTTCAGTAGATGTAATGGATCAAAGAATAGTAGGAGCCCAACAGGGAGCAGAACAACGCAAACAAAAGCTGGAAGCCTTAGAACAGTCGTATACCCAAATGCTGAAAATATTGGACGAGCAACGAGATACTTTTTCAGAGATAGAAGTTTCTCAAGAAATTCAAGAATTGTTATACTATGTGAAGCAAAGAGGAACTTTCCGTTATGGTGAGTTATATAATTTAGCCTTTAATCCTTCTAATTTGCGTGAAGACGGCAAAGATATTCGCAAAGCGCTTAAATCAGCATGGGTTGAGCTTACACGGCTATTCTCTTATGATTTATCGCATGAAGTGCTGGCTACAACCTTAAGAGTAGAACATTTTCTGAATAACGCGACAAAGAAAAAAATGGAACAATTAATGACAGTACTTTGTAAAGCCTTTCCGGATTTTCAAGGAGATGCTTATATGCCTTTTGAGTATGAAACGCCTTCTGTGGATGAAGCTATGGAAGATTCGACTATGGATGAAAAATGGTTATTCTCTTTTTTTAAAAATGGAAAATTCTTTTTTGAGGGTGATGGAAAGCAAAAATTACGTGTTGAGCTTGAGGGGAAAATACATGATTTGATTCAACGTTTCCTGCAACGACATCAGCTTTTACTGCAATCTACTTACCTAGAGCAAGCGAAGCAAAAATATAACGCTTTATTGGAATCCATTGAACACTCTATTTCTGAACATGTTGAAGGATACCGTGAGGCATTGCTAATGAGAATGGACCTAGATCAACTCCAGCTCAGATTAAAGCAATTAAAGCTGCTCCTTCCAAACAAATAAGGATATGTTCAAAATCAGCCTGTTCACCCTTTTTCAGGGTGGTTTTTTTATTTTAGAGTGAAAGGGCTTTCATTTCAAGTATTTTAGATGATACGTAAGTATCCTAAGGATTATGTAAGCGTTTTGATATCATATATTTCCTCACCCCTATATCTGTCCGTTTCTACTCGTTGATGGATATGGGTATTGATGATAAAATTTCCTAATGTTAAAGTCCACTATTTCAATGATAATGGGGGTTAAAATGGACGTTTTTAAGCAATTGAAAGATTACTACTGGTTAAAAAGAAAGCTGCTATTTGCCTCAATTTTTTCTTTGATTTGCGCAACGGCACTGGGTCTTATTTATCCTAATTTGTTAAGAATTTTAATCGATGATGTCATTATGAAGCAGCAATATGACAGAGTACCGATGCTCGCATTGTTTGTAGTCGGTGTGGTTACTGTGAAAGGGATGTTTCAATTTTTGTCAGGCTTGTCAGGCGGACGTTTGGGGAATTGGGTTGCGTTCAATTTGCGAAATGCATTATATGACAAGCTGCAAGTGCTCTCCTTTCAATATTACGATAAGGCGAAAACAGGGGACTTAATGTCACGCCTGACTGCGGATTTAGACGCGATTCGTCAATTTATTGGCTTTGGCTTTGCACAATTATTAAACATCGTATTAATGTTTCTGCTCGGTACGGCAATGATGTTCTCGATGAATTGGAAATTGACCCTGTTAACTTTGGTGTTTATGCCATTTTTAGTTTTCACCGTATTCAAATTTGAAGGTAAAATTCATCCGGCTTTTCGAACCATTCGTAAATCAATGAGTGATATGACGACAGCCGTTCAAGAAAATATTACGGGTGTAAGAACAGTTAAATCATTTGCGCGCGAGTCTCATGAAGTGCAGCGCTTTATGGTACATAGTGAAGAATATAAATCCAGCAATATTTTCTCAGCCTCGATATGGGCAAAATATTTTCCTGTAATGGAATTGTTCGCTAATTTAAGTGTAGTTGTGCTGCTGGGCGTAGGCGGGTATATGGTAATTAACAAATCCATGTCAGTCGGTGAGTTAGTCGCATTTTTCAGTTTAATCTGGTACATCATTGGTCCTTTGTGGGGAATTGGCTTTCAGATTAACAATTATACGCAATCCAAAGCAGCTGGTGAGCGAGTGTTAGAAATTTTACACCAATATTTGAATGTTAAAGATACAGAACATGCGGTTTCTTTAGTTCATTCCGAGGTGAAAGGTTTTATTAGCTTTGAGGGAGTTCATTTTGCTTATCCTGATAAAAAACCAGCATTGATTGATTTTAATTTAGATGCGCCTGCAGGCAGTGTGATAGGTATATTGGGTGGAACAGGTTCGGGGAAATCGACGATCATTCAATTGCTATTAAGAGCTTATAATATAAAAAGCGGCAGGATTACCTTAGACGGACGCAATGTAAATGATATTACGCTAGAAAGCTTACGCCAGCAAATCGCCATTGTTTTTCAGGAAACCTTTCTTTTTTCTGCTTCCATTCGCAGCAATATCGCCTATGGTTTACGCGATGTGTCGATGGAGCAAATCATTCAAGCTGCCAAGCTGTCGAAAGCGGATGATTTTATCAGCGAATTGCCGCTAGGATACGAGACGATTGTTGGCGAACGGGGAATGGGTCTTTCAGGAGGTCAAAAGCAGCGAATCGCGATTGCCAGAGCGTTGCTTAAAGATCCGAAAATATTAATTTTGGATGATGCAACCAGTGCGGTGGATATGGAAACGGAGCATCAAATTCAGGCTGGATTCAAGGAAGTCATGCAAGGACGTACAACCTTTATTATCGCGCATCGTATCTCTTCATTAAGACATGCAGATGAAATCATTGTGCTCGATCAAGGTAAAGTTGTGCAAAGAGGGAATCATGAGCAGCTGCTGAAGCAATCAGGCGCATACGCCAAAACGTATCAAATTCAGTATGCAGATATGTTATCATCGGAAGAAAAGAGGCGGGGGAATTGACCACAGCAGAAAAACAGCCCGACAAGGAAGCGAATCCGAAGGAACGTTTTGTGTATCAGGATGACGATGTGATGGAGAAGCCCTTCGATTGGGGGCAATTGAAGCGTTTAGGCATGTACATGAAGCCGTATAGTCGTAAAATGCTGCCGGTTATTTTGATAACGATGCTTCTCGTGACCTTGAGTAAATTAGCGATTCCAATTTTAATTTCATTTGCCATTGATCATGCTTTAGTAAAGCAAAACGGTTCGCTTTTACTTATCATTACGGCAACCATGTCATTAGTTTATATTATTCAATGGCTTGCCAGCAATTATCGTATACGTTACACGAACAATATTGGCCAGCAGGTGATTTATGATTTACGTCGCGATTTGTTCAGTCATATTCAACAGCTGTCATTTCGTTTTTTTGATAAACGTCCGGCGGGTTCGATTTTAGTGCGAATCACAAATGATGTGAATTCACTTCAGGATCTTTTTACAAACGGAGTCGTTAATATATTAATCGACAGCGTACAACTCTTAGGGATTATCGTCATTTTATTAGCGTACAATTTAAAGCTGGGCGCCGCGATTATGCTCACCGTTCCTTTGATGTTTCTCGTATCCACCAGCTTACGTAAAAAAATTCGCCGGGCTTGGCAAGATGTCCGGATGAAGCAATCGCGAATTAATTCACATTTGAACGAAAGTATCCAAGGTATTCGAGTTACCCAAGCCTATACTCAGGAAAAAGATAACATGAGATATTTTTCAGAGATGAATGGAGTCAATCGACGCTCATGGAATTTAGCTTCCGGGTTGAACCAAAGCTTTGGACCGATCATCGAAATCACGGGTGCAGTAGGATATTGTATTTTGTTCTGGTATGGGGCGCATCTCGTACAAATGAATGAGATCTCGATTGGTATATTAGTCGGATTTGCTACTTATATTGGTCATTTTTGGGATCCGATTAATCGCATGGGGCAAATGTATTCACAGCTTTTGATCGCAATGGCTTCCTCGGAGCGCATCTTTGAATTTATAGATGAAAAGCCTTCCGTGGTAGAAGAGAGTCAAGCACCTGCATTACCGCCGATTAAAGGGGATATTGATCTGGAACATCTGGTGTTTGAGTATGAGCCCGGCAGACCGGCTTTGAATGATATAAGCTTACATGTAGATGCTGGACAATCGGTAGCGCTTGTAGGTCATACTGGCTCAGGAAAAAGCACGATTATTAATTTAATTTCACGATTTTATGATCCGGTTGAAGGAAGCGTAAAAATTGACGGTTATAATATTCGAGATGTTACGATTCAAAGCTTACGTTCACAAATTGGGATTGTGCTGCAGGACACCTTTATTTTTTCGGGAACGATTCGGGATAATATTCGCTTTGGACGTTTGAATGCGACGGATGAAGAGGTTGAATTAGCTGCGAATTCTGTTAATGCGCACGAATTTATAATGCAATTGCCTAATGGATATGATACGGAAGTACAAGAACGCGGGAACGTGCTCTCCATGGGACAGCGCCAATTAATTTCATTCGCCCGTGCGTTACTGGCAGACCCGCGCATTCTTATTCTCGATGAAGCAACAGCTAGTATAGATACGGAGACAGAATTGAAGATACAGGAAGCATTGAAAATTCTTTTGTTCGGCCGCACATCGTTTATTATCGCGCATCGTTTATCGACGATTCGCAATGCGGACAACATAGTTGTTCTGGACCATGGTCAATTAATGGAAATGGGAAGTCACGATCAATTGATGCTTCATCAAGGCATTTATTACGGTTTAATTCAAGCGCAATATCAATTTTTAAGCGAAGCAGGTTAATAGGAAAAGTCGGTTTCCTTCAAAAAGGATGAACCGACTTTTTATTTTGTTTAACTGAGATTCGATTCATTTGCAAAATTTAGGTTGAACCATTACTCTTAGCTTAAGCTCGTTCTCAGGAGGGACATAGGATGAAATCAACAAAAATGCTTTGGCGCATCACAGGTATTATTGCATTGCTGTCTACTTTGCTTTTCTTGGGTGGATTTATTTACGCAGTTCAAGATATTATCAATCCTAAACCATCAGACCAAGGGGCAACTCCCTTACCCACGCAGCAGAGCAATAATAATGTTTTAAATAAAAACCAAATCCATATTGTCGCGTTGGGAGATTCACTCTCCAAAGGGACTGGCGATTTATCAGGTGACGGAGGTTATGTCGGCAAGGTTAAAAATAAGTTAAAAGCGCAGCTTAATAAAGAGGTTTTTGTGCGGAATGACGCTGTGAATGGATATCGCGAGGATGATCTTTTGAACTACCTGAATGGAGCAAGTATCCCTACAACATTGCAGCCCGCGGACATTATTTTGCTAACAATCGGTGCGAATGATCTAAATCAAGTAGCGGCTAACCCTGCTGATGATGCAAAAAAGACCGATGTGCCTGTAAAAAATTACAGCGACATTAGAAAAAATTTGCCGTTAGCAGAGGAAAAGCTAGCGAAAATTTTTGCGAAAATTGCTGTGATAAATCCTACAGCTAGGATCGTTTATGTTGGTTTATATCAGCCTTATATTGATACGGACGCCAAAAAAGACGGAGCGGCGCTTGTTCAGGAATGGAACATGAAAGCATCCTCTATTGCCAATAACTATCCCAATATGGTGGTGGTTCCAACCTACGATCTATTTCAATTTGAAAATAAAAGATATTTATATATCGATGAGTTTCATCCGAATCAACTCGGATATGATCGGATAGCGGATCGAGTAGTCCAAGCGCTGCAGTAATAATTAATATAGAATAGGATGTGAACGAATATGGCCGATACATCACTGGTGCTTTCAGTAAATAATTTAAAAAAGCGAATCAAAGATAAATGGATCATTAAAGGCATTTCTTTTGATGTTCATGCAGGTGAGGTATTTGGATTTTTGGGTCCGAACGGTTCTGGTAAAACCACAACGATCCGCATGCTGGTCGATTTAATCAAGCCGACTGAAGGTACAATTATGATATGCGGGATTCCAGTGAGCAAACATCCAGAAGAAGCATTGCAGCATGTGGGCTGCATTGTTGAAAATCCGGAGTTATATACCTATTTAACAGGCTGGGAAAATTTAGAGCATTTCGCTCGCATGCTTCCTGGCGTTACAGAGGAACGAATCCATGAGGTTGTAAAAATTGTTGGCATGGATCAGCGGATTCAGGATAAAGTAAAGACATACTCGCTTGGTATGCGGCAGCGTCTTGGTATAGCACAAGCTTTACTGGGGAAGCCAAAGCTGCTTATTCTGGATGAGCCGACAAATGGATTAGATCCTCAGGGAATTAAGGAAATGCGGCTGTTTATTCGTGAATTAGCGAAAAGCGGCTTGTCTGTATTTGTTTCCAGTCATTTATTAAGTGAAATCCAGCTGATGTGTGATCGTGTAGCGATCATAAGCCACGGCAGTGTAATTACCGTTGGCAATGTCACAGATCTGGTTCGCCAATCGGAAACTTTTGTCGAGTGGCGTGTTACTTCATATGAAAAAAGCTTAACTATTTTGCGAGAAACAGAAGGTATCCGGATTATCGATCAGGAAGATCCAGAGAAGGCTGTTACCGAAACGATGAATAATGAAGTGATTCACTCCATTTTATGCGAGATGCATGCGGAACAAATCCCAGCATTAAATGCTAAATTGGTTCAAGCACAGATTTTGGTTTATGCCATTACGCTCAAAAATCCAACGTTGGAAGATTTGTTCTTGCGTTTAACGGAAGGTGAGAAAATTGATTAATCTCTATCCTCTGATCCACAACGAAACGATTAAAATGTTGAAAAAACGGCGGTTTCTTGTCATCATTTTAATCATCGCTATTATGATTCCTGTATTTACCTATGCTCAGTTGAAAGTTTCTGAAAGCACACGCAAGCAGTTCGGCACTACAGACTGGCATGCCACAACGCAGCAGCACATCCAGGAAATTACCAACCGTTTAAATAACAGCAGAATGCCGGATGTATATAAACAGTACTTACAGGTCCAATTAAAAAGCTTGCAATATAGTTTAGATAAAAATATCGATCCTTCAAGCCCGAATGGCGTAACCTTTACCAGAGATTTTTTCAAAAACGCGTTTGGCTTATTTATCCCGCTAATGGTCGCCATAATTGCCGCAGATATTGTTTCTTCGGAACATTCCACAGGGACAATCAAGATTTTACTCACGCGACCAGTTCGACGTTGGAAGGTTTTAATGAGCAAATGGATTACATTAACTTTATTTATCTCACTCATTGTTTTAATGACGGGTGTGTTATGTTATGCTATCTCAGGATTTGTTTTCGGGTATGCAGGATGGAATTTGCCTGTAATTACAGGTCTTCAAGTCACAGGAACAGATTTCAGCACAGCAAACGCCCATGTCATTCCACAATGGTTATTTTTAATTATGGAGATGGGTTTAGGCTGGTTTTCTTGTGTGGTGGTTGGCTGCTTATCGCTGATGGTATCTGTATTGGTGCGAAGCACTGCAGCAGGAATGGGGATTATGCTGGCTACGCTTATTGCCGGAACGATTCTTGTGAATATGGTTTCTTCTTGGGAAAGCGCCAAATATTTATTTATGGTTAATTTGGAGACGGTTAACTTTTTAAACGGAACGCTTCCGCCCGTACCTGGTTTAACACTACCATTCTCCTTAACGGTACTATCCATTTGGGCATTAGCTTCACTGACAGTTTCTTTCCGCGTATTCACAAAAAGAGATATTTTGAACTAAAATGATAAAAGCCATGTTATAATGCATATTAGTTTATTATTGTCGAACAGGGGGCTCGTAAATGGTTGAGCAGCTAGATATTTTTGTCAATGACCCAAAGTCGCCAAATTCAAGCTACGAAGCGGATGACATTCAAATATTAGAGGGGCTTGTAGCCGTCCGAAAAAGACCGGGAATGTATATCGGAAGCACCGGGGCTTCAGGTTTACATCATTTGGTATGGGAAATTGTCGATAACGCGGTAGATGAGCATCTTGCCAAGCATTGCTCTGCAATTGATGTGACAATACATCGCGATCAATCGATTACCGTGCGAGATAATGGACGAGGAATTCCTACTGGGATGCATAAAACAGGGGTTCCAACGCCACAGGTCGTGTTTACGATTCTCCATGCTGGAGGTAAATTTGGTGGATCAGGATACAAGAAGTCTGGCGGATTGCATGGAGTAGGTGCTTCTGTGACGAATGCACTTTCCGAATGGCTGGAAGTGGAAATTTGTCGGGATGGAAAAATACATAAACAGCGATTTGAATATTGGGTCGATGATAAAGGGACCGAGCATGTAGGTCAGCCATCGACAGGCTTGGATGTGATCGGAACAACGAATAAAACAGGTACAAAAGTTACTTTTAAACCAGACAAAAGGGTGTTTTATGCGGGGATTTCCGTAAATTACGATACTTTAGCCGAGCGATTGCAGGAAATTGCATTTTTAAATTCGGGACTAAAGGTAACGATTAAAGATGAACGTTCAGACAAACAGGATACTTTTCAATATGAAGGCGGAGCAAAGCAGTTCGTCCAGTTTTTGAATGAGGATAAAACGGTATTACATAATGTTGTTCATTTTTATGCGGAAAAAGATGATATTGAAGTGGAAGTGGCTTTGCAATATAACGACGGTTATACGGAAACGCTGGCCTCATTCGTAAACTCCATTCCTACGCGCGGCGGAGGCACGCATGAGACGGGTTTTAAAACGGCATATACCCGTGTTTTAAATGATTATGCCCGAAAAATGGCAATATTGAAGGAAAAAGACAAGAACCTGGAAGGCACCGATTTACGCGAAGGCATGATGATAGTGCTCAATATTAAAATGGGCGAGGTCGAATTTGTCGGTCAAACCAAAGATCAATTGGGCAGTTCTTCGGCAAGAAGTGTTGTCGATGCTGTCGTAACGGACAAAATGGCTGTTTTTCTCGAAGAAAACCCGAACGATGCGCAGATGATGCTCAAAAAGGCCGTTCAATCCGCAAGGGCAAGAGAAGCAGCGCGTAAAGCCCGCGAGGAGATTCGCAGCGGTAAAAAAGGCAAGAGCGAAAGCTCAAATTTGAACGGTAAATTGACTCCAGCGCAATCGAAGGATTACCAGCGCAATGAGTTATTCATTGTCGAAGGTGACTCTGCCGGAGGTTCGGCCAAGCAAGGTCGGGATTCAAAGCATCAAGCGATTCTGCCTTTAAAAGGCAAGCCGATGAATCCAGAGAAAGCAAAGCTGTTCGACATTCTCAAAAATGAAGAGTATAAAGCGATTATCGCTGCAATTGGGGCGGGAGTCGGTTCGGAATTTGATCAAGAAGAAACGAATTACGGTAAAATTATTATAATGACTGATGCGGATACGGATGGAGCGCACATTCAAGTGCTGCTGCTGACGTTCTTTTATCGCTATATGAAGCCTTTGATTGATGCGGGAAAAGTTTATATCGCTCAACCCCCCTTATTTAAGGTGACGAAGAAATCCGGCAAAACCAGTGTGATGAAATATGCCTATACCGACGAGGATTTGCAGGAAATTACCAAGGAATTCGGCAAAAATATCGAACTGCAGCGATACAAAGGATTGGGTGAGATGAACCCCAATCAGCTGTGGGAAACGACGATGGATCCCGAGCAACGCACTTTATTTCGAGTGGAAATTGAGGATGCAGCCAAAGCGGAACGCCGGGTGTCTACATTAATGGGTGATAAAGTGGATCCACGTAAGCGTTGGATCATCGAAAATGTTGATTTTACGGAATTTGAGGAATAAAGGAGAAAGCAACAGATGAGTGTGAAAGAGCAAATATCGCCTGCGTTTTTAGAAGATGTGGTAGGAGATCGTTTTGGGCGATATTCCAAATACATTATTCAAGACCGCGCCATTCCTGATGTCAGGGATGGTTTAAAGCCGGTTCAACGTAGAATTCTTTACGCGATGTACGATTCAGGCAATACGCCGGATAAAATTTACCGGAAATCAGCGAAAACTGTGGGAGATGTGATGGGGAACTATCACCCGCATGGCGATTCTTCGATTTATGAAGGTATGGTTCGCATGGCTCAGCCTTGGAAGATGGGTCATGTTCTCGTAGATGGTCATGGAAACTGGGGCTCGCAAGATGATGATCCTGCGGCAGCTATGCGTTATACAGAAGCAAGGCTTTCCGAAATAGCGATGGAGCTGCTGCGCGATATTGATAAGCGAACGGTTTTATTCAAGGATAATTTCGATAATACGACGAAGGAACCGACTGTACTGCCTTCACGCTATCCTAATTTACTTGTAAATGGAGTTAGCGGTATTTCAGCCGGTTTTGCGACAGAAATCCCGCCGCATAATTTGCGAGAGGTTATTAATGCTTGTATAGCGATGATGGAGCAACCCGATATCACCTTGGAACAATTGATGGAGATTGTCAAAGGACCCGATTTTCCTACAGGCGGCATTATTATGGGTGAAGAGGGAATCCGCGAAGCCTTTCAAACGGGAAGAGGACGAATTTATCATCGTTCCAAGACAGCCATTGAAGATATGCGCGGTGGACGGCAGCAAATTGTTATTACGGAGATCCCATATCAAGTGGTTAAATCTCGTTTAGTAACCGCGATGGAAAATATTCGTCTGGAAAAAAAGGTCGAAGGCATTGCAGAAGTTCGCGATGAAAGCGGACGTAATGGCTTAAGAATCGTCATTGAGCTTAAAAAAGATGCAGATGCCCAGGGGATTTTGTCTTATTTATTAAAGAAAACGGACCTGCAAGTAGCCTATAGCTTTAATATGGTAGCGATTGTTAACAAAACGCCAAAGCAGCTGGGACTCAAGGATATTTTAGCGGCTTATATTGAGCATCAGAAGGAAGTTGTCACCTTTCGTTCGCGATATGAGCTGGAGAAGCTGGAAGACCGTGCGCACGTAGTGGAGGGGCTTGTTAAAGCCTTGAATATCCTGGATGAAGTGATTGCGACGATTAAAGCGTCGAAAAATCGTTTGGATGCACAAAAAAACCTTGTGGATCAATATGGTTTTAGCGAACGTCAAGCAGATGCAATCTTGATATTGCAATTGTATCGTTTGACGAATCTTGAAATTACTTCGTTGGAAAAAGAATTAAAAGAAGTGAATAAATCCATTGCCTATTTAAAGTCTATTCTTGGCAGTATGAGTAAGCTTTTAGGTGTGATTAAAGAGGAAATGAGTGAAATTCGCGAAAAATATGGTGTAGATCGACGTTCGGAAATCCAAGGTGAAATCGAAGAGCTTAAAGTTAACCTTGAAGTCATGGTGACACCGGAAGATGTACTTGTAACCTTATCCAACGAAGGTTACTTAAAACGGACGAGCTTATTATCTTTTACGCGTTCAGGCGGTGATATGAATACGATTGGACTTAAGGAAGGCGATTATGTTCGTTTTCGAATAGACGTGAATACGATCCATAACCTGCTTATATTTACGCAAAAAGGTCAATATTACTTGCTGCCCGTTCATCAAATCCCTGAATATAAATGGAAAGAAAACGGGACTGCTATCGTAAACGTCATTCCAATTTCCAAGGAAGATCGAATCATCTCAGTTATACCGATCAAAGACTTTAATGATGTCGAGAAATCGTTCGTTTTTGTAACTCGCAAAGGTCAAGTGAAACGTACAGAGCTAAAAGAGTATTATACGAATCGTTCCATCGGTATTGTGGCATGTAAGCTTGTAGATCAAGATGAAATTATCCAAGTCAAGCTAACCGACGGTCGCAAAGATATTTTATTAGTGACCGAACAGGGGATGAGTATTCGGTTCAAAGAGATCGAAGTAAATGCGATGGGACGAGTTGCCACAGGGGTGCGCGGGATTCAGTTGAAGGAACAAGATGCTGTCATTGCTGCAGAATGGGTGGAAGGCGAAGAAGGGGAATTGATGGTTGTTTCCGATCTCGGTTATGTTAAAAGCTCATTGCTCTTGGATTATCCGATCCAAGGTCGAGGTGGTAAAGGTATTGTTACCTTTGAATTTAAGGAAGGCAAACGCGTTCGGCCGAATGGTTCTAGTATTATTCGTGCGTTTGCCGTCAAAGAAGCTTGTTTGATGGTTGCTGTAATCAATAGCGGAGAAAAAATTACCTTTTCTACAGAAGACGCGCCAATTGAAGATCGTAAATCGACCGGAAAGCTGCTTATACCTTTTGTCAAAGGCAGTAAAATTATGGATTTATTGAAGCTGCCGCAAGCATAAGTATTTTAATCGTAGCTTTTGGATGGCGGATCGACGACATCGATTAATTGCAGCACCAATTGTAAAACGGCCCATACTGGCATCGGATCATTTAAACGATTCAGCCATTGCGGGTCTTTTAGTATTCCCATTTCCAGCGCTTTTTTATAAACCGCTGCCTTCATTTGCTCATCTTCTTCCATTGAGGAGTCCTCCTTGATTCAGCCTATAGGCGTTTATACCGCTATTATATGATGAATGCTGTCAGAAGTTACATAATGGACTCGATTTATAGCATAAAATATTAATATAATTAACCTTTAATTTTTATAAAAGGAATGGTATAATAAAGAAAATCAGAATGGTTCGGAGTGTGTTGTCTATGTATTCTAAAGATTTTGCGAAATTATGGTTTAAGCTTTCTAAAGAAATGAAAACCCATATGGACCATAAATTAGCGGACCAATTAACAGAAGGACAGCTTCATGTGCTGGAATTTTTGCAACAGCAGGAGCGCATGAAACCGTCCGATTTTATTCAACATTTGGCAACAACGCCTGCTGCAATAACTACTTTGTTGGATCGTATGGAAAAGGCGGAATTGATCGTGCGTGAACGCGATGAAAAAGACCGTCGAATCGTCTGGATCACGACAACAAAAAAAGGCCATGCTGAATGCGCGCGCGGCCTTGAAATTAGACAGCAATTTCTCGAAAATTATTTAAACCGAATTTCATCGCATAACCAACAATTACTGATTTATTTACTCGGCAAGGTTGCTGCTGGTTAGAGCTTTATCGTTTCAATTCTGGTCATACAAATTTTCATTCCAAACATTCCATGGGAATGCAGATAATGGCGGTAAGGAAGTAAAGGTTAGATTTTCTTTTAGGGTAGGATGCTCAAAAGCTAACTTTCCTGACCATAGAGCTATTTGCTGCCCTGCTAGGTTATATTCCGCACCATATTTCTGATCCCCATAGAGCGGACAGCCAATAGCAGCAAATTGTACACGAATTTGATGGGAGCGTCCCGTGTGAAGCTGAATGGAGACTAGACTTAAATTATTCATTGTACCGATTGTTTTATACTCTAGAATGGCTTCTTTCGCTTCAGGATGTTGTTTTGCTGCAGTTGAAACGGTATTTGTACTCTTATCTTTAAGCAAATAATGCACAAGCTTGTCCTCAGCTTTTTTGGGTGTACCATGTACTATGGCCCAATAGCTTTTGCCAAAAGCGCGAGAACGAATGGATTCGGAAAGGCGAGAAGCTGCTTTGGAGGTTCTGGCAAAAACCATTACACCGCCTACTGGACGGTCCAAACGATGAACCAGTCCCAGGTAAACGGCACCTGGCTTGGAATAGCGTTTTTTCACATCTTCCTTCAAAGCCGTCAATAAATCCAGGTCGCCGGATTCATCTTCCTGCGTAGGCATATTAGGAGGTTTGACCACAATAAGCAGATGATTATCTTCAAATATAATAGGTATCTCAGGATAGATAGGGTTGGCCATCGGATTAAGCCTCCCAACGTCCTAATATACCGCATGGTAAATGGAGTCCGGAGAGGGTAATCGGCAGTCCGATTTCTCCACTTGTAATGGAACCTTTATATTTTTTTTGCATCGTTAGGCTTAGGATATTGGTTAATACAGAAGAAGAGAGTCCAGTCGTATAGGAATTGATCAGCATAAAAAGTGGATTTGGCGTTAAAATCGACATACAGGTTTCAACAAAAGGATACAAATCAGTCTCAATTTTCCACATTTCTCCACTAGGACCGCGTCCATACGAAGGGGGGTCCATGATGATCGCATCGTAAAAGCTGCCACGGCGCTGTTCTCTTTGCACGAATTTAATCACATCATCCGTAATGAAGCGGACAGGGCAATTTTCCAGTCCTGAAAGAGCTACATTTTCTTTTGCCCACTGCACCATGCCTTTGGCCGCATCAATGTGGCATACTTCAGCTCCTGCATATGCGCAGGCAACCGTTGCCCCGCCTGTATAGGCAAACAAATTCAGCACCTTGATCGGTCGTCCGGCTGCTTGAATCTTATCGATCATCCATTGCCAATTTACCGCCTGCTCTGGAAATAATCCCGTATGTTTAAAGCCGGTTGGTTTAATATAAAATTTAAGCTCTTTATAAGCAATCGTCCAACGCTCAGGCAGCTTTATTTTTTCAGTCCATGTACCTCCGCCGCTTGAGCTGCGATGATAATCAGCATTTGAATTATTCCATAAATTCTGATCTGCCGTAACAGGCCAAATCACCTGTGGATCGGGTCTGCGTAAAACAAAATTACCCCAACGTTCTAGTTTTTCACCATTTCCCGTATCTATTAATTCATAGTCTTTCCAATCGTTTGCCACAAACATGTACGTGAACCTTCTTTCATTTCATTTCTTTTTAGTTTTGTCCTGCTTAGCAAAATTTATCTGTATTTATAAGAATAATTCTAGTTTAGTAGGAATAAAGTCTTTTTACAATGTTTTTACGGAATGACGTGTCCAATAAGAATAGAATATGGTACATTGAGATAGATATAATGGTTATAAATTAAAGTGCTAAGGAGTTGTCCAAATGTTGTCAAAGTCCCCAACTCCCCATGATCTTTACTTGTTCCATGAAGGTAGTCTTTTTCAGAGTTATCATATGTTGGGGTCGCACGTAACCCAAGAACATGAAACGGAGGGGGTGCTTTTTACAGTATGGGCTCCTTATGCGCAAAAAGTATGCGTTGTAGGAGATTTTAACCATTGGAACGGTGATCAGCATGAAATGGCCAGATTAGAGGATTCCGGTGTTTGGTCGCTTTTTATTCCTTGTTTAGGTGAAGGTACCATTTATAAATATCAAATTCTGACGATGCATGACGGTATTCAATTAAAAGCAGATCCTTATGCCCAATATGCCGAGTTAAGACCTCGAACCGCATCTGTAGTTCGTTCGTTAAATCATTATGAGTGGCATGATCAGGAATGGCAGAAGCAAAAAGGAAACAATTCCATTTACAGCAAACCGATGTCCATCTATGAAATCCATTTGGGCTCTTGGAAATTAAATCAGGATGGCAGCTTTTTAACCTACGACCAGTTGGCTAACGAGCTTGTCGATTACATAGCAGGGGCAGGATATACGCACGTGGAAATTTTGCCATTATCGGAGCATCCATTTGACCGTTCATGGGGCTATCAAATTACTGGTTATTTTGCTTTGACAAGCCGATATGGAACGCCAGAGCAATTCATGTATTTGGTAGATCGCTGCCACCAGCGTGGCATTGGTGTAATCATGGATTGGGTTCCCGGTCATTTCTGTAAAGACGAGCAAGGCTTGCGTCGATTTGACGGATCGCCCTTGTATGAATATCACGATTTAAAAAAAGCGGAAAAGCCCTTATGGGGTACAATGAGTTTTGATTTTGGCAAGCCGGAAGTGTGCAGTTTTTTAATCTCGAATGCGATTTTTTGGATGGATGTTTATCATATAGATGGAATAAGAGTAGATGCTGTCGCCAGTATGATGGATTTGAATTTTGATAAGCCGCGTGAGCAATGGACATTTAATTCGCAAGGCGGCACGGACAATCTGGAAGCTTTGGCTTTCCTGCAAAAGTTAAACAAAGCGGTATTTGAAGCTTTCCCGCACGCATTAATGATTGCTGAAGATTCATCGGACCGGCCAATGATTACCTCGCCTACTTATTTGGGTGGTTTAGGATTTAATTTCAAATGGAATATGGGATGGATGAACGATACTTTGCGTTATATGCAGTTAGAGCCTGAGGATCGTCGTTATCACCATAATTTGATTACATTTTCCTTGTTTTATGCGTTTACGGAAAATTTTATTTTGCCTTTCTCCCATGATGAGGTGGTTCATGGCAAAAGATCACTGCTTCATAAGATGCCAGGTGATTATTGGCGTAAATTTGCTAATCTTCGTTTATTATATGGTTATATGTCTGGACATCCGGGTAAAAAGCTGATGTTTATGGGTGGAGAATTTGGTCAATTCGATGAATGGAAGGATTTAGAACAGCTGGATTGGGATTTAACGGAACGATTTGAAATGCATCGGAAGATGAAGGATTTTGTGTACCGCTTGAATCATATATATAAGCAAGAGCCAGCTTTATGGGAGCTTGATTTTCAACCGGAAGGGTTTACATGGATTGATGCGAATAATGCGGAACAGGGTATCCTATCCTTTATAAGAAAGTCGCGAGATCGAGACGAAGACATCTTGTTTGTATGCAATTTTACTGCAGTTGTTCATGATGATTATCGGATAGGGGTTCCATCTTTGGGTCATTATTATGAGCTGCTGAATAGTGACAATGAAATATTTGGCGGTTCAGGACGAATAAATGACAAATATTACGTTTCAGATGCAGTACCCTTTCATAATCAAGCGTTCAGCATCCAAATGACGATCCCTCCTTTGGCCACAGTGATGTTGAAACGCAGCTTATTTTAAATTCTAAGAAAGTACGAAGGGGGACCTATATCATGCAGCAAAAAGAATGTGTTGCCATGCTGTTAGCAGGTGGAGAAGGAAAAAGATTAGGTGCGCTCACTAAGAATTTAGCTAAACCTGCAGTTCCTTTTGGCGGTAAATATCGAATTATTGATTTTACTTTAAGCAATTGCACGAATTCAGGAATCGATACGGTTGGCGTATTAACACAATATCAACCCCTTGTTTTAAATGCTTATTTAGGGATAGGAACACCTTGGGATCTGGATCGCAAGGAAGGCGGCGTTTCCGTTTTACCTCCCTATGTGAAGCAAAAGGGTGGAGATTGGTATACAGGCACGGCCAATGCAATCTATCAAAACATTGGTTTCATTGAACAATATGATCCGGAATATGTGTTGATCATCTCTGGAGACCATATTTATAAAATGGATTACGATAAAATGCTGCAATTTCATAAGAATAATAAAGCGGATGCAACGATTGCTGTTATTGAAGTGAAATGGGAAGAAACCAATCGTTTTGGCATTTTGAGCACAGATGTGCACAATAATATTACAGAGTTTATTGAGAAGCCAAAGCAGCCGCGAAGCAATTTAGCCTCTATGGGTGTTTATATGTTTAGCTGGCCTGTTTTGAAAAAGTATTTGACACAAGATGCGGAAAAGAGCCATTCAAACAATGATTTTGGCAAAGATATCATTCCATCAATGCTGGCAGATCAGTTGAGTATGATTGCATATCCATTTGAAGGGTATTGGAAGGATGTAGGAACCATAGATAGTTTATGGGAAGCCAGTATGGATTTATTGGAATCTGAGCCGCAATTAAATCTAAATGATCGTTCTTGGCGAATTTATTCATTGAATCCGAATCAGCCTGCACAATATATTGCTGAAAATGCGAAGGTGAAGAATTCCATGGTTAATGAAGGCTGTATCGTATTTGGCGAAGTGGATCATTCCGTACTCTTTTATGGTGTCCATGTGGGAGAAGGCAGTGTCATTCGCGATTCAGTGATTATGCCTAATGTGAAAATTGGTAAAAATGTGACCATTTATCGGGCAATTATCGGTGAAGGCTCCGTGCTTCATGATGGGTGTACCGTCGGAAATCCATCCAAACCGGATGGGGAAATTACGCTTATTGGTGACAACGAATCCGTATCCTTAATCTCATCATTGTAAGAAAGGGGGAAGCATCATGAAAAATGTAATGGGTGTTATTAATCTTGTAAACGAATTGGATGATTTAGAAGAGCTGACCTATGGTCGTTGTGTTGCTTCCGTGCCCTTTGGAGGAAGATATCGTCTTGTGGATTTTATCATGTCAAGTATGGTGAATTCAGGTATTGTCAATGTTGCTGTATTCACGCATACGAAGTTTCGTTCCTTAATGGATCATCTTGGATCCGGGAAGGAATGGGACTTGGATCGCAAACGCAACGGCTTATTTATTTTACCTCCGGCAGTCGATGAGTTACAGGAAATGTTAAAAGGAGATTTGTACCATTTTCATAAGCATCGCGATTATTTTTACCGCAGTACGCAGCAATACGTTGTCATTACAAGGAGTCATATGGTTTGTAATATTGATTTGCATCAAGTGGTGGAAGCCCATCGCACCAGCGGTGCGGACATTACACTCGTTTACAAAGAAAACGACGATCCAACGAATGCCAAATCGCGTAAAATTATCGTTAATGCTGAAGGTAGAGTTATAGTAATGCAGGATCATTCCGGTCGTCTGCAAAGCAATAAAGTTTCGATGGAAATATTCGTGATGAAAAAAGAATTATTACTGGATCTCGTAGAGACATCCATCGCACAAGGAAATGATCACTTTGTTCGCAATGCGGTGATGAGAAATATCGATCATTTGAATATTCAAGGGTTCGAATACACAGGCTATTTAGGAATTATTAATACGATTCAAAGTTATTTTCATCATAGTATGAATTTATTGAATCCAGATGTTTGGAAAGAATTATTTTATAAACCGGGACTTATTTATACGAAAATTAAAGACGAACCCCCATCCAAATATATGGAAAACGCGAAAGTGAAAAATTCATTAATTGCCAATGGGTGCTGCATCGATGGAACTGTGGAGAATAGTATTTTATTTCGTGCGGTGAAAGTCAATAAAGGTGTACATCTTAAAAATTGCATTGTTCTGCAAAACTGTGATATTCGCCAAAATGTAACTATTGAAAATGCGATTTTGGATAAAGATGTTATCGTTAAGACGGGTAGAGAGTTAAAAGGTGATATGGTTGTTCCGTTTATAGCCGCCAAGAAAAAAATCATCTAGTTTATTTATGGGGCGAGAAGGTGAGAAATTGAACGTTTTATTCGCAGCGTCAGAAGCTGTTCCTTTTGTAAAAACAGGTGGTTTGGCAGACGTAATCGGTTCCTTACCAGAAGCGTTAGCTAAACAGGGAATTCATGTGCGGGTGATTTTGCCTAAATACGAAGATATTCCCGACCATTACAAACAACAAATGGTTACAAAACATATTATTACAGTGCATGTGGGTTATCGCGAGCAATATTGCGGCATACAAGAATTAGTTGTTCAAGGGGTCCACTATTATTTCATTGATAACGAATTTTATTTTCGCAGAAATGGATTGTATGGTTACGGAGATGATGGAGAACGTTATGCGTTTTTTTGCCGTGCTGTAATGGAAGCGTTGCCTTTGCTTGATTTTACACCCGAATGGATTCATTGCCATGATTGGCAAACGGGGCTTATTCCATTTTTTTTTAAAACCCAATATGCAGACCGCCCCTTTTTCCAAAACATATCTTCGATGTTCACCATTCATAATTTAAAATATCAGGGACATTTCTCTAGAGATCTGATGAAGGATTTGACTGGGGCTCGGGATGAAGATTTCTCACTAGATGGTTTGGGGTACTATGATGGTGGAAGCTGTTTGAAAGCGGGGCTCGTTTATTCGGACATTATTACAACGGTAAGTAAAACCTATGCGGAAGAGATTCAAACCTGGGAATTCGGCGAAAATTTGGAAGGCTTGCTGCGTAAAAGAAGCGACGTATTATTCGGTATTGTCAATGGGATTGATAACGTAGCTTTTGACCCCATGACTGATCGTCACATTGATGTCTGTTATCGAGATTCTTTAGTGAAGAAACGTAGAAATAAAGTGAAGATGCAAGAAAATCTGGGGTTGACGGTGGATGAGAATATTCCGCTTATTGGCATTGTTTCACGCTTGGTACAACAAAAGGGCTTCGATTTAATTGAACACGCTTTGCAGGAAATCCTTAAACTAGGTGTACAGCTAGTCATATTAGGCACTGGCGATTGGAAATATGAGCAAATGTTCCGTGAGACAGCACAGCGTTATCCTCAGCAAGTGTCAGCGCATATTTCGTTCTACGAACCTTTTTCAAGAAAAATTTATGCTGCTTCGGATATGTTCCTGATGCCTTCGTTATTCGAGCCTTGCGGTCTAGGCCAGCTTATTGCGCTCCGTTATCGATCGGTGCCCATTGTTCGCGAAACAGGGGGGTTAAAGGATACCGTACAAGCATATAACGAATTTACTGGTAAAGGGAATGGGTTTAGTTTTACGCATTATTTTGCTTCGGACATGCTGCATACTCTGCGAAGAGCAGTAGAATTTTATAAGCAAGAAACGGAATGGAAACGAATCATTCGCAATATCGCAAAAGT
>JAQBPR010000051.1 GCA_028287395.1 Bacilli bacterium | reverse complement strand
GATGAATCGGAATAAGCTTACTTTATGGATTGGAATGGGATTAATCATCCTCATTATCGCTTTTTTCAGCTTTCAGAAGGCACAACACTCAACTCATGTCACATCAGACAACCCTAAAGCAACTTCAATCATTCCAGTTTTTACTTCTCAACCTACTCCTGAAATCACTAAAGAGCCTCTTCCACCTAATGAAAACGTCGATGTTGTTGTTTTCGGCAGCGAGCTGGAAGGTATGTATTTGGCAAGAGCAGCAGCGGATGAAGGCCTTCGCGTTAAAATATTAGATCCGCGTGATCAAGTCGGCGGGCAGCTGCTTCAAGGAGAAATGTTGTTTTTAGATGAAGCTTGGGATGATCGCCATGTAACGATGCTTCAAGGCAGAGTCAAAGAACTTTTTCGTGGCTTTCAAGCCGGAAAAATACGCAAGCTTCCCGAATTTACGACTTATTTCAATACATTAATCAAAGATATTCCGCTCGAATCCGGTATCGAAATTGATAAAGTAGACATTATTCCGGGTGAGGCCAATCGCCAAGCAATCCATACGGTGACATATCGGACTAAAAGCAAGGAATTAAAACAAATTACAGCATCTTATTATGTGGATAATACAGACTATGCCGCTTTGATTGAACATCTTCACGCAACGCGTTTACCGGGGCTGGAAAAATTCTATAAAGCGGATAAAATCCAATATATGGCCGCAACCATGATGATGAAATTTAAAAATGTCGATTGGGCCAAATTCAGCAGCTACTTCAACAAATTAACCAAAGCAGAAAAAAACAAACAATATGGCGGCGGGTATGTAGACAACAACTATATTCTTGGACTTGAAGGGGTAACAAGCGCTTATAAATCAACAAATGAAACCGATATTCATTTACGCGGCTTTAACGCGCTAAACCAGCGAGATGGCGACGTATTGATTAACGCGCTTGTTATTTATTCCGTAGATCCCTCAAAACCGGAATCTATTGCCGCGGCCAAAACGCTCGGAGAAAAAGAAATGCCTTTGCTGCTGGCACATTTCCGTAAAAATATTGTCGGTTGGGACAAAGCAGAATTGAACGGCTTTCCTTCCTATCTCTATATTCGCGAATACAATCATTATGAAACCGAGCATGTATTATCGATGTCCGACTTACTTAGCGGCCGCATGTTTTACGATGATGTGAGTATTGCAGGCTATCCCATTGATCTGCAAGGAAGCGTTTCTAATAAATGGGGGATTGAACTGGGGAGACCCGATAAATATGGGATGCCTTTGCGCAGCTTTTTACTAAAGGATTACGACAATGTCATTGTTGCCGGCAAAAATGTAGGCGCATCCGCACTGGCTTACGGAAGCGCAAGAATTCAACAAAACACATCCATCGCAGGTGAAACGATAGGCATTATTCTCGGTCAGCTTCAAGGAAAGAAAAAGCTGCAGGATTTAACCGAGGCAGATTGGCCCGGTCTTCACAGCTACTTGGAAAGCAAATATAAAATCAAGCTAACTGGTGTTGTTGGCAAAAATAAAATTTCAACATGGAACGCTGATGAAATAAATAAACTCAATACAGGAGAGCTTGTCTACTCACCTGAATATAAGAACGGAAAAAAATAGTCCCTTTAGTCCGTTTTATTCGCTTTCTCCTTAAGCCACTTGGGTGCGCCTTTATTTTTACGGTCGCGCTCACGTTCGCTTTTGCTGCGTGCCGCTAGTTTCGATGCCTGCTGATCTAAGCGGGCTTTTGCGCGTTCTGGGGCTTGTGCAGCTGCTGACCTTGGTATTGCTTGTCCAGCATGAACGGAAGGCGATTTAGCCTTATCAGGGCTCGTTAAACTATCTTTGGTCTGATAGGGAGCTGATTTAAACGTTCTTTCATGCTCAGGAGCTACAATTTTCCCTTCATACATATCTTTTTGTACAAAAGATACACCCAATGTTTTAGCATATTTATCAATAATAAATTGCTGCTTACGCGCTACAATCGAAAGAACCGTTCCCTTACGGCCCATCCGTCCGGTACGTCCCGCACGATGGACATAATGATCCGCATCCACGGGTAAATCCAAGTTAATGACATGCGTCACATTCGTCAAATCCAAGCCTCTTGCCGCAACATCCGTTGCCAGCAAAAGCTGGAAGCGGCCCTCACGAAAACCGCTCATGGCCCGCGCCCTCTCCTGTTTGCTTGCTTCGCCGTAAAGAGCTTCTATCGACAATCCTCCATGCCGGAGCTTACCCATAACCTCTGCAGCATCATCTGTTTCGTTGATAAATACAATGGCCGATTTCGGATTATATAAACGGATCAAGCGACGCAATATATCGATTTTTTCCCGTTCCTCACATACAAAATAAAGATGCTCCAACGTTTCTGACGCACGCTGCTCTGGATTAATATGAATGACAGCCGGCTCATTCATCCAACGAAGCGCAGCAGTTTGAATAGCATCCGTAATCGTAGCCGAAAAAAATAAAATTTGACGATCGCGCATAGCGCTTTTCAATACCGCTTCGACCTCCTGCATGGACCCAAGATCAAATACTTGATCCACTTCATCGACAACGATCGTTTGAACGTAATGCATTGATAATTTTTTCACTTTAATCAATTCTAGAATTCGACCTGGGGTTCCAACCACAATTTGCGGATGTAAACGCAGCTTGTCAATTTGCCGGCTAACTGATGCACCCCCGATTAAGGATTGCGCCAAAATTTCACTTTGCTGTGCAAGCTTTTCAATTTCAACAATGATTTGCATCCCCAGCTCACGCGTGGGCACTAAAATCATAACTTGAAGCTGCTTCAAATCACGATTGATCTTTTGTAATGTCGGCAATAAATAAGCCAATGTCTTACCTGTGCCGGTCTGTGATTGAGCAATAACATCTTTACCTTCCAATACAAGCGGAATCGCTTCGACTTGAATCGGGGTCGGACTGGTAATATCCATGTCCTGGAGCGCTTTAATAAAGAGTTGGTCAATGGTTAAAGTTTCAAAGCTAGGCTGCATGAATAACCTCTTTCTAATGTTTTATCTATTATTGTTATTTTAAAGTCCAATCATCCTCTATTTTTTGTTTAATCGCCTCGCGCGCTCGGAACAATCTCTGTTTAATAATGCCCTCGGATACATTCATGATTATTGCCATTTCCTTATAAGACATATGATGAAACCAACGCATCTCAAAAATTTGTCGGAACTCGGGTTTAAGCTGGGCTAAATATTGAACAATGGATTCCTCCATAATCTTCATTTCCACTTCTTGGTCAATAGGAACGGAGACGCTGCTTGTTGCACCTACCTCTCTATCTTCAAAAACATCCTCTGCATCGAGTTCATCGCGGTTTCGCTTTATTTTCTGCAAAAAATTAAGGGTGACATTTCGGGTTAGTGTTTTTAACCATCCCTCCATTTTGTCCCAATCTTGAAGCTGAGAGGACTTTTTGATTGATCGTAAAAAAGCTTCTTGTATAATATCTTCCGTCATCCCGTGATCTTTAATAATAAAAAACACCATCGGATAGACCAGAACATAAAAATCTTTATAAACTTCCAGCTGGAGATCGTATGATAATACCTGAAAATCAGACGCGAATAAGAGTACTAAATGTTTAGGCATATCAGACCTCCACAATGGGTTACATTTCTATAATAAATAATTATAATTCACAGAAAAAATTCTTTCTACTTTTTATTAATAAATTTACGTACAATTGCATTTGAAATACCTGGGACAAGCAAAGCGAGTTTAGCAGCTGCTCCTGCCACAAATGGTAAATTGACTTCTGTTTTCCGCTTGGCTATCGCTTGTAGGACTGCTTTTGCTACTTTCTCCGGATCCAGCATGATCCATTTCAACCTTTTTACATAGTTCCCTGTCAAATCGGCACGTTCAAAAAAAGGCGTATCAATCGGACCTGGATTAATTGCAGTTACATGAATGCCTGTGTTGACCAGTTCTTGACGCAAGCTGTTGGTAAGACCAAGAACCGCATGTTTAGAAGCACTATAGCCACTTGATTTAGCCATCCCCATTTTACCAGCAAGAGAGCCTATATTGACAATATGTCCGCTTCCCTCTTTCAACATATGCGGCAGAACCGCTTTCGTACATCGAACCATTCCCATATAGTTGACATTCATCATGTCCTCTATAGTTTCAAGCTTAGCATCGATAAAGGTTTCAAATATCCCATATCCTGCATTATTTATCAAAATATCTATTTTCCCGAATTTTTCAACTACTTGATAAACAGTCGCAAACACCTGTTCAGTCGATGTCACATCGGTTATGAAAATCTCGTGCTTCCCCTGTAATTTGCCCGCTGTTAGATGCAGATTGTCCGCCGACCTGGCTATTAAAATCACAACTGCCCCTTGGCGCGATAATTCTTGTGCCATCCAAGCGCCTATGCCACTTGATGCTCCAGTAATGACAGCTACTTTATCTGTGAACATCATTCCCGTTAATTTCCCCCGTCTTACGAGCTAATACTTTAAAATAAAAAAATGGTGGCCTTCCGAAGAAAGCCCCCCTTTTTATGGATGAGTCTTCTCAACGAATCAATACTTTCGCTTGAAGTCCCTTTAAGTCATGATCACTTGAATGTCCAATTCGCCTATTCCCTCAATAATAAGTGGGATCGTTAGCGCTTTCTTAGGTACAAAGCCTGCCTCCGTCGCATATTGAACAACTTTCGGTGGGGTAATATCTACTCGAACGCCTTGATTATATAACATTGTACTTGCATTTCCACTGATCATATTGCCAAGCTCTGAGATTGCGCTTTTACCCATTTCATCCATTTCAGTCAAAACAAAACCGCCCATCATAGCAGAGACAAGCTTTAAAGCAACCGCTTCATGCAGTCCGAAAACAATATCTCCTTGCATTTGTCCTGTAATACCGATTTGTATCCATATATACTTTTCAACAAACTTAATATCCTTGACCCCAAGCTGACCGGTCGTTGGACGAACGTTAATCATTTGCTCTATAACTATTCTCGCTGATTCCAAAAAGGGGTTTATGTATTCCGCCTTCATCGACATTCGGCTCCTTCACGACAAAATTCACCAAAAAGACATCTGTCTTTTATTATAAGCGAAAAGTATAGGTCAAGTATACTATTATTATACTTAATATACTTAGGACTATTATTTCAACAACTTTTAACAAGCGATTACTTTTCCACTCTCCTTGTATTTAGAAGGCGCATATTTTATTATTCAAATATAGATTAGATAAGGGGGATTCTCATTTTGTCTGGATTTATCATTGATTTGGATGGTACGCTTTATGCAGGGCAGCGTTCAATCCCCTACGCAGCGGAGTTTATTGCATTTTTACAGAAAAACAACCTGCCCTACTTATTACTTACCAATAATTCTTCCCGGCTTCCTGAGGAAGTCGCTGTACATCTTTACAAAGTTAGTGGAATTATTGTTGAACCGGGCAAGATTTTTACTTCCGCACAGGCTGCCGCGCGGTATGCATCCCATCATCAAAAGCGAGCACTTGCCTACTGCATCGGTGAAAAAGGGCTAGTCCAGGCTTTGGAATCTGCCGGACTTGAAGTATTACAAAAAATAGACGAGAAGGACAATCGGCTGACTTCAGAACAAATCAAGCTTTGGCCGCCTAAATATGTCATTCAAGGCATAGACCGCCAATTCACCTACGCCAAGCTTGAAAAAGCCGTACAATTTATTACTGCAGGTGCTGCTTTTATTAATACGAACCCCGACCACCTGCTGCCGTCTGAAAACGGAATCCAACCCGGCGCAGGTTCCATAGCAGCAGCTATCGAGCTGGCAAGCCAAGTCAAACCCATCGTCATTGGCAAGCCTTCCTCGATCATCATGAACTACGCCATAGAGCTTATTGGATTACCGCCCAAAGACATTTGGGTAGTGGGCGACAATATACGCACGGATATCGGCGGCGGAATCGCAGTAGGCTGTCCTACCGCCCTTGTATTGACTGGTTTGGCAACGGCTGAGAATGTTCAGCAACAGATGGATGAAAGTCGCATACAACCCACTCTTATATGCAGTCATTTAATGGAACTGGCAAATAGGCTATATCCTTAAACAAAGGACCTCCTTTCACTGTGAAAGGAGGTCCTTTGTTTATTCAAGATCAAGCGGATGACCAATTTCCTTGAGACGGCCTGATTGTGCATCACACTGCAGCCTTTTCAGCCATTTCAATTCTGTTTGAAGATGCTCGTATTTTCCCCACATCAAGTGAAGCACACCGCGAGATACTTCAGGAATATGTTCATGGTAAACCGCATGCATCAGCTCAGACTCCCGTTCACATTCCACAATCTTTTCTGCTATTACACCTGTAATTTCCTTTTCATCGCCATGCCGAGAAAAAGCTAAAGCGATATACATCGGGTTGTGATTACCATTTTTTTGCTTCATTTGTTCAATTAGCAGCTGTTGAAATTTAGTTTTTCCTTTTTCAGTGATGCGATAGATCGTTTTATCAGGACGGTTGCTGTCTCGCACAATCTCCATCGTTTCAACATGTCCGGTTTTACCCAATTGATCTATCGCATAATACAGTGAGCCGTCTTGAATTTTGAAATAGTTGTCTAATTTACGTTCTTTCATCTTCTGACGAATTTCATAAGGATAGCTGTCGCCTTCCATTAATAAACCCAATATAGCAAGCTTCATCGACATTATGATTCACCTGCCATTACGCTTTTTGTTTCGTTTGAGCCGGAATCTCCAATTTGGCGCCGCCCATCATTAGAATGAAGACAAGCGCAAGCACTCCTACAATAATAGACCATTGGTAAACGTAGGCAATCGAATCAGCCAAAGCGCTTAACATTTTGTGATACACATCCGGCGGAATGAGCTTGATAACCTTTTCCTGAAGCAAACCTCTGCCATCACCAATCGTTTTAGCGAATTCAGGTGGAACCAGTGACGTAAGACTATTTTTTAAATGATGCGTTTGCAGTGTGCCGAATACAGTAATGCCAATCGCAGATCCTATCGTACGAAAGAAGGTATTCATCGAATTCGCACTGCCGCGCATTTTGAATTCTACATTATGCAGAGCGGAGCTGGCAATAATCGGAAATGAAGTTCCCATACCCAGACCCATTAAAATCATATACATCGTGATTACCCAGCGTTTGGTTTCGATGGAGATCGTGCCCAGCAGAATCATGGAAACAATCATAATGGCAATCGAACAAAGCATAATATTCCGATAGGATGTTTTATTAATAAAACGACCCCCAATAATACTGCTTGCTACCACACCGAGCATCATGGGCGTTAATACAAGCCCTGCACTTGTAGCACTGCCATTAAAAACACCTTGAATAAATAAGGGAATATAGGAAGCGCTTGAAATCATAATCGCTCCGTAAAAGAAAGCAATCCCCATACTTGAGGTAAACAGCCTATTTTTGAATAAGCCAAGATTAACCACTGGATCGCTTGCCTTCGTTTGCCACCAAAGGAACACAATCAAGAGAACAACAAAGCCAATAAATAGACTATAAATTTGCCAAGAGCTCCAACCGTATTCTTTACCTCCAAGCTCTAAGCCAAACATCAAGCTAACTACAGCACCTGTCATCAAAATCGTTCCCAGCCAATCAATTTTTCGTTTAACGGAGGCATCCGCTTTAGATTGATGATAAGCTATGTAGATTAAAATAAAAGAAATAACGCCTAAAGGCAAATTGATGTAAAAGCACCAACGCCAGTTAACATAATCGGTAAAAAATGCGCCGGCAAGCGGTCCAAGCACACTGGACAAGCCGAACACTGCACCGAACAGCCCCTGCATTTTTCCGCGTTTTTCCGGAGGGAAAATATCGAAAATAATCGTGAATACGATGGGCATTATTGCGCCTCCGCCGATGCCCTGTATCGCTCGATATATAATCAATTGTGTCATGCTTTGAGATGTTCCACATAGAGCAGAACCAATCATAAACATGACTAAACCCAGTAAAAAAAAGTTTTTGCGACCGTACATGTCAGACAATTTACCAAAAATCGGCATACCCGCTACGCTTGTGATCAAATAGGCCGAATATACCCAGACAAATTTATCCAGACCTCCGAATATACCTAAAATGGTAGGCATCGCAGTAGATACGATGGTTTGATCCAACGCTGCAAGCAATAGTCCCAGCATCAGACCAACGACAGTTAAATTAACATTCGTTTTTTTAAGATCCATATCTTTCCCCTCAGTTCATTTAAATTTAATCATATAATTTATTATATTCAAATTTGAATATATTACAAGATATAAATCCATTTTTTGTTTATTAAGTTATTGTGAGCATTGCCGAAGTATTTTAATTCCCCTATAATTAAAAGATCAGTTTGAAAAAACAGCAAATCTTAGTTGATGCTTACGATGCCAGTTTTGCAAAAGCAGCAAAACTTTAAGGAGGTTTACGGTGAATATTAACCAGTTGGACACGTTGATTACACTCTCCAAAACGATGAGCTTTCGGAAGACCGGGGAAATACTCAACTTAACCCAACCGGCGGTGTCTGCGCAGATCAAAAGCCTGGAAGATGAGTACAAAAGCTTGCTCATTGATCGAAGTCAGCCTCTTGCTCTAACCGACAGCGGAAAAGTCTTTCTGGAGCATGCCCATAAAATAGTTCGTGTAGTCGAGGAGCTTAAGCAACGATTGGCTGATTTAGAAAATACGCCTCAAGGGCATATTACATTAGGTACGACAACTTCCATCGCTATTCAAATTCTGCCTAGAGTGCTATCCTATTTTCAAGATCAATTTCCGCTTATTCAAACAACGATCCATTCCATGCCGACTTCACAAATTATGGCCAGCGTAGAAAATGGCCATGTAGATATAGGCATCGCCTATCTTTTCGAAAAATATCCGGCTCTGGAAACTTCCGTGCTCTATTACGATACCTTCGAATTAGTCGTTTCTCCACGTCATCCGCTTGCCGGTCTTAAGCGTGCAACGGTGGAGGAATTACGCCATATCCCTTTCATTATGCTTACTCCAGATACTGCAGGTCGTCGATTTGCCGATCAAATCTTTAAACAGCATCAAATTCGTCCGCAAATCATCATGGAATTATCAAGCAGTGAAGAAGTTAAACGGATGGTTGAATTAAATTTAGGAGCGGCGATCATCGCCAAAATGTCCATTTCGAATGAATTAAAAAGTGGCACACTCCAAATGATTAAAGTAACTGAGCTTGAGATCAGCCACCCTATTGGTGTTATTTATAAATCAGGTCGATATTTAAGCTCGGCCATGCAGCAGTTTTTACAAGATTTGAAAGGTATGCCTGAATCGCATTTTATTGGTTCAGAATAATATATAGGAGGCATTTTAGATGAAATTCGACCTTCATACTCATCATTTTCGCTGCGGTCATGCCGAGGGGAATATAAGCGACTATATTGAAGCAGCGATATCGGTTGGCCTGCATGCGATTGGAATATCGGATCACTCGCCTTATTTTGGCAGTAAAGAAGAGCATCCTCAGCCAGCAATCGCTATGGCCAAACGGGAATTTCCGAATTATGTGGCGGAGGTATTGCGGCTTAAAGAACAGTACAAGGATAAAATCGAAGTCCTGCTAGGGGTTGAGTCAGATTTTTTTCCTGATTTTGCCCACATTTATCAAGAAGTCTACGCCAAATACCCTTTTGATTATATCATCGGCTCTGTTCATCAAACGAACGGCATTAGTATTTTCAATAGAAATCGTTGGAAAAAGCTGAAGCCAGCTGAAAAAATTGCTGAAAAAGATACCTATTATGATTTGATCCAGCAATCAGCACGGAATGGGATGTTTCAAATATTGGGCCATATTGATGCAATGAAAGGGTTTTATCCCGAATTTTCTGATATCCCGTCCAATAATCTGGATGAAACACTTCACGTAATTGGTCAATGTGGCGTCGCCATTGAAATCAATACGTCCGGCAGTACCAAGGATTGCGGCGGTTGGTATCCTTCCGATGAGATTTTGGAACGCGCGCTGTTCCATCAGGTTGAAGTCACCTTCGGTTCAGATGCACATAGACCAAGTCGAGTAGCCGATGATTGGGAGCAAGTTTCGCAGCGGCTCAAAGAAATTGGTTTTAAAGAATGGGTTTATTTCCGCCAAAAACAGAAGCAAATCGTAAAGCTGTAATTGCAAAAAAATCCACATGGGATTCATCCCGATGTGGATTTTTCAATGCTTATATTAAAGAATCTTTTCGCCTAAAACATGATCAATCGGAATGAACCCGATCGCCCGACTATCATGGCTATTGTTACGATTGTCTCCCATCACAAATATGTTTTTTTCCGGAACGGTCCATTTCCCCGCCGTATCCGCAGCCATAAGCTCTTTAATGTAGTCCTCTTTCAGTACGACTCCGTTGCGATAAACCTTTTGATCTTTAATTTCCACTATATCACCCGGTTTGCCGATGACTCTTTTGACATAAGTTGAACGATCATCACCTTTGCCCATAATAAAATGGAACAAAGGATTATCTAATAAATCGTCCTTGAATGTATGCTTGCGGTCAACCCGACTGTCGAGAATAACGATATCTCCGTAATTAGGCAAATAAGAAAAAGTATGGGATAGCTTCAACACATAAATTCTTTCCGTGTCATGCAAGGTGGGGTCCATCGAATGGCCTTCTACCTTATAAGGCTGGAAAATAAAAATACCAATAATCAGAACAAACACAAATGCAATGACAATAGATCCCGTCCAGCTCCAAATGCCTTTTAATAATTTCATGTCCATTTCTTCCCCTGCTATAAATTTGCCGATAATTTATCTTAGCATACTCCTAATAGGAAAGCACTTTTTGCAATGACTACACCAATTCAAAAGAGCTATTGGTCAGATTTTCGATTAATTTTGAAACGGTTTCTAAATTGACCCCAAACATCTCCATTTCTAATTTACTTATATTTATTTCCTCGGCATCCTGACGCATATCCAAATCTTGATGAATTTGCACTTCGAGGTAATTATCCGAAGGCTTGTAGCTGCCTGTATTTATAATCGAGTCCATTTCACTAATTCCCATCCCTTTTAGTGCAAAAACTGTTTTTGCAAGCGCCATGATTCCTGCCTCTGTGAAAGGAAATACGGAGCCGTATTTCACCGCTCCACCCCAGTCCTCTGCGGTGGGAGCATTGAAGCTGTCCCCTAATGTCATCGTACAATTTTCTTTAAGATGATCTGCAAGAATCATATAGCTTAGACCATAGTCGTTTCTGGCGGCAGCTCCTGTAGGATGCTCGTTAAAATTGAGCGCAGCATAGCGCGGACGTATTCTTGCCGGTGCACCTTTAGCAATACCGAATAATTTTTGTTCGGCTTGGATTCTATCGTCCTCCAAAGAACCTGCCGTATTGCCGCTCTCAATTTTATATTTTTCCTTTACTTCAAACGAATTCAGAATCTGTGGGGATATATGATTGAACAGGTTATCCAAAGGGAAGTTAACTGTAATCTTGGCTTTCATTATTCTAGCTGCCAATTCAGCTGCCTTCGAAGACATTGCTTCTGTTGCCGCTGCTGAAACTCTTTTACCAGCGCCGCTCATAATTTCCGTTCTTTTTCCGCCCACTTCGGCGCTTGGTTCTTCCTGAAAAGACAAATCGACACGACCTTTATCCGGTGCAGTCAGTTTCCCGCTTTTGGTGCCCATTCGTACAAATAAGTCTTTCCACACCTTCACATTGGTTGGGACATAATGCGCTGGAAATTTGAGAATCAACTGAGTCAATGTTTCACTTATTTCAACCGTTTTCCACGATGGAACAAGCTTCAAAATTTCAGCGGCACCTTCACTTTCTTTTATATCAATACTCTTCAAGGCCGCAATGTATCCGGCTGCGCAGTTTTCCAAATAAGATGAAGTTTTCAATTCCGTTTCGATTAGACCCAAATATTCCGCCAAATCCTCGATTTTAGCGCGTTGAATAACCGGAGCTTTTGATGGTCTGTCCATGCTTTGCTTGTGTAAAAATTGCATAACTGCCTGATTGCCCAATGTGCGCTGCAGCTGCAAAATTCTTGCCGGAGTAAAAGCACCATCTTGATCCACTTGATCCCTGCCCGACTTATTTGCATCCAAAGACCTCGCTTCGTTTTGATTATGAAGCTGCTTTGGCGCTGCGCTATTAGCTTGGGTTAAATTCCCATTGGGCGAATGAATACTCATCTTCAACCTCATTTCGCTCGAACTTGTATTCTCAATAATTCAACGAATCCCACCATTTTCCTTTTTTCTACTGAAAAATATTCAAACAAAACTAGTTTAAGATTGTTTAAAAAGCTGGACTTTAGTCCGTGATAAGTGTGCCTTCCAGCCTCAGTTGAAAACGAGTTTCTTTATTAGATAAGTGTGGAAACTCATTTCAAAGTCGGCACGTAAACTTTCCAGACACACCCATCACTCCCTATCGTCACTTTTTAAACAGGCTCTTTAAGAGGATATATTAAAAAAAGGTTGATGCCAAAGATCACTTGAAGTGTCCTTCGGAATCAACCCCTTTTGCTTTATATTTATTCTGACTGCTCTGACACAGCTGTAAATCGTTCATTTATATGCTGAGGATTTTCAATTTCGTCTAAAACGACAATGGCATAATCTGCGTAACTTATATAACTGTCGCCTTTAGAGTTCACAATCAAATGATCTTTCCCTTTTTGATATGTACCTGTTCTTTTACCTTCTGCGTCAAAATGTGCAGCCGGACTGATAAAAGTCCATTTCAATCCACTTGTCTTTTGTAGACTCTCAAGATTTTTCCCTTGATTTGATGCTGTCGCAAAATATTGTTGAGGGAAACTAGGCAATTCGATTAAACGTGTTGTTTTAGCTTCATCGACAAACAAGCTTCCGGCACCGCCTACAATGAGCAATCTAGTTTCTGGCGCTCCTTTAAAGGCATCCATTAAAGCATTGCCTACTTCCACATGAAGATGCTCTTGTCCAACAGCCGCTCCAAATGCATTAACGATACTATCAAATGGCTTTAGATCTTCCGCAGTAATAGCAAATACATCTTTTTCTAACACAGAAACATTATTTGAAGTAAGCTTTGAAGCGTTTCTTACGATCGCGGTTACTTCATGACCTCTGTTGACTGCTTCTTTTAAAATAAGACTTCCTGCTTTACCGTTTGCTCCAATAATTCCAATTTTCATTTTGTTTTCCACCTTTTCTTTTTTTAATATTTTTCCTTTGGAACCATCTTTATCGAAAGGGTTAGTTGTAACCTTAATTGTTACAACTGGTCCAAAAAAAATCATTTCACCTTCGTCTCATTGATCTGCTCCACGAGTACGGCAACTAAATCTTGCATCGTAATTTCCATAAGAATTTTTTCCATAGCACTTTGGGCACGATTTAAGATTAATTGGAGAACAGCTTGAATGTTAGCACCTACGGGACATTCGGGATTAGTGTCTTCATGGATATGAAAAAGATGATTTTCTTCCACTACTTCTACCGCTCGATAAACATCCAGCAGATTAATCTCAGCCAAATCCTTTAGTAAATACGCCCCGCCAGTACCTGCACGTACATTCACCAATCCAGCTTTTTTAAGCTGCCCTGTTATCCTCCGAATGATGACAGGATTGGTTTGAACACTGTCTGCCATCCACTCAGAAGTACAGTGAGCATCCTTAGCAATAGCTAATAACGATAAAATATGGACTGCTATGGAACATCGACTGCTGATCTTCATTTCAAACACCCTCTCGATGTAATCATTATAGTTACAACGAAGCGCGGATGTCAAGTTTTTATTTATCCAACAACGTTTTAATAAGGCATTGCTACCCTACACAAAAAAAGGAGGACCTGCCAACGGGGCGAGGTCCTCAAATGTTTATTTTAAAAGGGGGTCTTGTTAATAAGAATAACCTACCAATATTAAAGGACAGTAACAGAAATATTTCATTTGTGTTACAAATATTGGCGAGATTAATTATTGCAGTGGTCTACGCATGTAGCGTATAATTCGAATAATACTTTATAATGATTCTAATTAAAAAGGGGATTCGCTATGAACCAGCCTGATATATACGATTTTCATCATCTACATCATGTAAAGGAACAAGCCAAATCACGGAAAACGCTATGGATCACTCTTCTCCTGACTTCCTTTTTTACGATAGTTGAAATATTCGGCGGATTATATTCGGGTTCACTTGCCCTGCTTTCCGATTCGGCGCATATGATTTCCGACGTACTTGCTTTAGGTTTAAGCATGTTCGCCATCTATCTTGCTACAAGACCGCCTAACGCACGTTTTACATTCGGCTATCTTCGCTTTGAAATTATTGCTTCTTTTTTGAACGGACTTGCTCTGGCAGTCATCTCCATCGGTATATTTATCGAAGGGATTAATCGTATCATTCATCCTGAACCAATTAAATTCGGCCCGATGATTATCATTGCTTCCATAGGCTTTATCGTCAATTTAACGTTAACTATCGTGCTTACCCGCAGCATGAAGGAAGAAGAAAATTTAAATGTACAAAGCGCGCTGTGGCATTTTTTCGGCGATTTATTGAGTTCCGTGGGCGTCATTATTTCTGCGCTCATCATTCATTTTACCGGTTTTAGTCAAGCAGATCCGATTATCAGTATGGTCATCGGCTTTATCATATTTTATGGCGGATCGAAAATTATTCGCGAATCGTATCTTATTCTTATGGAGTCTGTTCCAGAAAAGTTTGATTTGGATGAAATGCGGAGTAATATCGCAGCAGTAGAGGGTGTAGAAAATGTGCACGAAATGCATCTTTGGGCGATTTCAACGGATCATTATTCCCTAACCGCTCATGTATTCATCAATAACAAAATTCAACCGTTTTGTATTATACTCGCGATCAACGAAACCTTGAAGGAAAAATACGGCATAGCTCATTCCACCATTCAAATGGAAGAAGCACATATTAACAATCACGGCGAATACGGGAAGCAATTTTTACGCGAACAGGAAGAGAAGGATCACAAATAGTCCAGATCCATGGACTATTTTTTTTTATTTACAATGAGTAGCATGACAAAGGAAGTCGCCACGATGGATAGGACCCAATACAAGGCTAAGTTCATTTTTCCCGAATCCACAGCAACATAAATGGCCGTAGGTATCGTTTGTGTTTTTCCTGGGATGTTGCCGGCAATCATTAGAGTAGCTCCAAATTCGCCTAATCCCCTCGCAAAACCAAGCATATAAGCAGAAAGCATAGCAGGCCAAGCCAGCGGTACAGAAATATATCTCAGCACCTGCCACTCGCTTGCACCCATTGACCTTCCCGAATCCTCCAAATCACGATCAATCGCCATAAATCCTACTTTCATAGTTTGGAAAACAAGCGGAAAAGAGACGATAACGGAAGCAATAACAGCCGCCCACCATGTAAATACAATGGGTTGTTTAAACAACGATTCCATGATTTCACCGATCCAGCTTCTGCGGCCCAAGGAAAGGAGTAAGGCAAAGCCAACAACGGTTGGCGGAAGGACAAGCGGCAGCATAAAGCAGGTTTCGACGATTATTTTCCCTTTGAACGGTTTCTTTGCTACATACCAAGCTGCTATCATCCCCATGAAGAAGACAATGATACTGGAAACGATTGATATTCGAATCGACAACAAAACGGGGGACAGAAATTCTTTCCAATCATGGTTTAGGATCATGATAACTTTGGCAAAGAGAATCCATATTTAAGAAAAATATCTTGAGCCGCTTTACTTTGCAGATAATCAAAGAACACTTGTGATTCTTTAAAGTGCTTTGAGGCTTTAATTAGTCCCATGGGATATTGAATGGGAGGATAGCTTTTTGGATCAATGGTCACATCTACTTTCACCTTTTTGGATGTGAGCGCATCGGTTTTATAAACAAAGCCTGCATCTGAATTTCCGGTCTCGACATAGGTAAGCACTTGCCGTACATCCTTAGCCAAGATGATTTTGGATTGCAAAGCATCCCATAGCTTATAATACGTTAGCGCCTCTTTGGCATAGCTGCCCGCAGGGACACTGTCAGGCTGGCCGACAGCTATATTATTCACCTCTGGTTTGGCAAGATCTTCGACTTTATTTACAGAGCGTTTATCATCTATCGGCGTAACCAATACAAGTTCATTGGTTAAAAGGTTCTTTTGCTGGGTCACTTCGACAAGCTGCTTATCTATTAAAGCTTGCATCTGTTTCTTTCCCGCTGAAATGAACACATCCACCGGCGCTCCTTGTTCAATTTGCTGCTGCAGCGTTCCAGATGCACCAAAGTTGAAATTTAGCTTTACCTTGCTGTTTATCCCTGTAAAAAGCGTTTGAATTTCTTTCAAGCTATCCGTCAAGCTGGAAGCAGCAGAAATCGTGAGCTCAACTTGCTTTATGGGCTCTTTTTTCATTCCGCAAGCCGCAAGGACTAACAGCGAAATGACAAGAAATCCGCTAATTAAATATATTTTCTTAGTAAGCATAGATAAGACCTCTGATAACAAAATTAGTTTTATTATATTGAGATATAATTGACTATAATTAGATTAATTATAGCTGTAATTATTGCTGCCTGCAAACGTTCAGATGTTTATAACAAACCACCTATTTTTTCGAATTCTTGGAGTCCGTCTTGCGACTCCTGATAGATATTCATCCATGCCTCTTTTATTGCTTCGATATAACGGACTAAATTTGGATCAAACTGTGTCCCTTCCCCGTCTTTCAATCTTTGAAATGCTTCTTTAACCGGCAAAGCATTCCGATAAGCTCTTGTCGATGTCATGGCATCAAAAGCATCAGCTATCGCTAAAATGCGCGCTTGAATCGGAATTTCCAAACCAGTAATTTGACTTGGGTATCCTTTACCATCCCAACGTTCATGGTGATACAATACGCCCACCTTTAAAGATTCCAAACCGGTTACTTTTTCAACCATTCTCGCACCTACAATGGGGTGTGTTTTTATGATCTCATACTCATCGTCGGTCAATTTAGCAGACTTTGTCAAAATTGCCTCGGGAATGTTGATTTTACCTATATCATGCAACAACCCGGCTAATCGCAAATTTTGCAGTGATTTTTCACCTTGCAACTCGGGAATCACTTTGGCCAGTTCAATCGCGTACTTACTTACTCGCTCACTATGCCCAAACGTGTAAATATCTTTTGCCTCTATTGCGATAATAAAGCTTTTTACCACTTGCTCAATCGTCTTTTCCATCGATTCCACAATCGTGTGGGCTTGCATGTGGTAGAGATTGTGCAGTTTATTAATTAAGATATAACTAAACGTCGCAACAATGACATAAAGCAAAATACGATTTGAGATGTCAATAGTATCCACTTGATAATTACTTTGGGGAGAAATAATGCTTGTTAAAGTCAATAAAATGAGCCCAAAAAAGGAATAAACAATTAAAATCAGCCTACTGCCATATAAGCCCGGAAGCAGCGGGATAAGCAAATAAAAACTCCATCCTTCGGTATATCCCGCTCCAAAGTACAGCGAGGTGACGAGATAAATTACAAAAAGCAGCACGAAATGCAGCACTACTGTGGGCCGATGAAAAAATAAACGCCGTATGACCATTAAAATACCCCAACCGATCAAGCAATACAGCAGAGCCGTTAAACTGGCTCTTGAATAGGGAAGATGGAACCATACAAAGACAAAGTTCCAAGCGATGCTCAGAGATAAATAAATCAAGGAAATTGTCGTTACTTGGCGATTTACATGGCCACAGTGGATGTTGTAATACGAAGTAAATAGTTCTTCCTTTTCATGATTCATAATTACCTCCTTCTATTTATTAATCTTTCGACATTTGCTGAAGCGTGTGCTTGCACCACATCTTTCCATAAAATTTAATCAAGTATGTAAATCTAACACAACTTTACAAAATATATCATGCAGTAATAATTATACAATAGAATAGATTTTGTAACCATGCTCAATGAAAATATAAAAGCGCTTGACAAGATACGAATTGTATCATAAAGTAACCATAAAAGGATACATTATGTAACTTTTTAGTCTAACTGCTGTAGAAATAAGCAAATTCATCGTTTAAGGGGTGTTCATTATCGAAAATAGGAATGCATATCAATTTTGTGTCGCTGGAGGTGATTTAAGAGAAAAAGCCATTCAATTTCATTTGCAAAGATATTTTGATGTCGGTTTTACTAGAAAAGATGAACTTGATCCTTATGTTGGCCATTCCATTTATTTTATTGCCAAAAAAGAAAACTTGACGGAGATCGTTGGAACGACACGACTCATATTCAAACACTTGGATGAACTGCCGACAATAAAGTATTTTGAAATTAATGAAATGGAAAAGGACAAATTGGCTCAATTGGAACCCGATCAGTATGCAGAAGTCAGTGCGCTTACTAAAATGCCTCAGTACGATGTTACCCTAGGCTTAATCGGCCTTGTAGTGCAATACTCTTTAGCCAAAGGAATTTCTCATTTGATATGCTGTATTGATGAAAGAGTTTACAATTATCTGGACAAAGTATCCCATCTTCCCTTTAAGATCATTGGCACTAAGAAGGTTTATCTTGGCTCCGTTAGTATTCCATGCGCAATAAATTTGTCAGAATATCTTGCCGTTTTAAGAGAAAAAAAATATGCAATCTATCAATATCTCTTTCCTAATCCAGATGAAAAAACGGAGGTCATTCTATGATAAAACAACAGTTTATTCGCAATTTAGGCATTCTATCAGAAGAAGAAATGGAAAAGCTTCAATCATCTTGCGTTGCCATTGCAGGCTGTGGCTGCATTGGAGGATTTTCAGCCGAGCTGCTGGCGCGTATGGGAATCGGCAAATTGATTTTGGCTGATCCGGATGTGTTTGACACCACAAATATCAATAGGCAGTGCGCCGCCACTCACCAAACAATCAATCAGCAAAAGGTGACAGCTTTAAAAGCTCACTTATTGTCGATCAATCCCGATTTGCAAATCGTTTGTTTTCCTGAAGGCGTGAACTCAGAAAATGTACATGCCTTTGTAAGCGAGGCGGATTATGTGATTGATGCCATTGATTATTTTTGCTTTTCCGAATCGCTATTGCTGCACAGGGCTTCAAGAGATCGCGGTTTATATGTAATTACCGCAGCAGCTCTTGGTTTTGGCACTACTGTATTAACCTTTGCTCCAGACGAAATGACGCTTGAACAATATGCAGGATTGCCCGAGGACATATCTATCGAAAGCCTTCAAGGTCAGATGTTTCCACCTTCCGGGTATACTACAACAATACCGCATTATGCAACCCCGGAAAAGATCCATTTCTGGATCGAGAATCGCACCCTTCCAACAATTAGCATAGGACAAGCATTAGGCCCTGGCGTGCTGGTATCGCAGCTTGTCTTGCATTTGCTTAATCGAAGACAGCCTGTTATCGTTCCTGCCATGTTTCAGCTTCAATTTGAATCGACAGTTTAACAGCAGCAATTCCAGAAAACCAACTTTTGAACATGGAGGTTAAATTATGAGTATCAGCAACCAAGAAATAGAACAAAAGATGATCGATTATATTACCGAGAAAAAGAATGGCATGTCAATTACCAATACTATGAGCTTCCGAAACGATCTAGGCTTAGATTCCGTAGATCTTACGGAAATTATTTTTATGCTGGAGGACTTCCTTAATCAGTTAATTGATGATGAAGATTTATTTAAAATTGATAGTATTACGGATGTTTTGGGATTAATTAAGAATCGCAGAGAGGAATCTGCATAAATGAATAAAGTAGTTATCACAGGCGTCGATTGTTTAACTAGCTTAGGTAATAAGCAAGAAACTTGGCAAAAGATCAAATCAGGTGAACACGCCTATAGTTTATTTCCAAATAAATCAAGTGAAGATGGACTATATCGTGCGAAACTCGCTTCCGCCATCCATAATTTTGATGCAAATACGTTTGGTATTGGGCATTTAAGAATTGATCGCTTTGTGCAATTTGCCTTAGTATGTACTATGGAAGCATTGCGGGATTCGAATTTAAATTTATCCGAAATAGATCCTTTTCGGGTAGCTGTCGTAATGGGAACCGGGGTTGGGTCCGGGAATGTCACGGAAAGCCAATTAACACAGCTCTATGAATATAACAACAAGAAGGTTCATCCTAGTTATGTTCCCATGGCGACATTTAATTCATTATCAGGTCAAATTGCCATCTCATGTCTTGCTAAGGGACCCAACATTACTGTGTCGACTGCATGTTCTTCCGGAAGCCAAGCCATTGGTTTAGCCTATGACTTAATTGCTAGCGGCAAAGCGGACGTTGTCATCACTGGAGGCAGCGAGGCTCCATTAAGTCCTTTAATGTATGCTGCATTTGATAATATGAGGGTTATGGCGCCTCGTGAAGAGGGCTGCCATCCTTTTTCTCTTGAGCGAAATGGGTTTGTCATGGGAGAAGGTGCTGGGGTTTTAATCCTAGAATCTCTTGAACATGCAACCAAAAGAAATGCCCGAATCTATGGGGAGATACTTGGATACAGCCTTACATGCGATGCATATAATATGATTATGCCTTGTCCGACCGGCGAAATGGTCTACCAAACTATGCTGCAAGCAGCGCGGGCTGCCAATGTTAATATTGAGAGCATTGGTTATATTAATGCACATGGCACAGCAACCAAAAATGGGGATAAAGTCGAAGTAGATGGCATTAAAAAATTACTTGGTGATTTTTCAAGAAATATTCCTGTCAGTTCCTTAAAAGGAGCTATTGGTCATACATTGGGTGCTTCCGGTGCAATTGAAGCCGTTATATGTTTACTTGCCTTAGAACATCAAATTTTGCCGCCGACTTCGAATTTTGGGAGCCCTGACCCTGAGTTAGATTTAGACTTTGTACCTAACATAGGACGCCCCCATAAGTTTGATACGATCTTTACCAATTCGTTTGGATTTGGCGGAAACAATTCGTGTATGGTGCTTCATAAAAAGCAGCATTGAAATTAAATCATTCAAGCTAGTCCTTCCAACCGTCTAAACCGTCCCAGAAGCAAACTGCTGCTCATTTTGACATAGGGTGTTTTTTCATCGTATGATTAAGGTAGTTCCTTAGCTTGGAGGGTACCTATGTCCAACAACATTTCCTACACACCAGAAGAAATTACAAAATTACTCAAAATCTCCAAGCTAACTGTATATGATCTCATTAAAAAAGGAGACTTGCCTGCATACCGTGTCGGCAAACAAATGAGAGTCGATGATTCCGATTTGACGGCCTATAAAAACAAAACCAAGAGTGGTTCTATTGCAGTTCATACTGCCAAGACTGACTTTCCCCATAAACAAGAACCGCCTGTATTTACGGGAACCAGTACAATTGTCATCACAGGACAAGATATAAGTTTAGATATTCTAACAAAGCATATTGAAAAAAACATCCGCAACGTCCGACCGCTTCGCAGCTATGTAGGCAGCTTGGATAGTTTAATTTCCATGTATAAAGGTGAATCGGATATTGTCAGCACCCATCTGTTGGATGGAGACAGCGGCGAATATAATCTGCCTTACCTGCGAAAGCTTTTGATTGGTTTCTCCTATGTTGTCGTAAATCTTGTTACACGACCTGCAGGTCTGTACGTCCAAAAGGGAAACACCAAGCAGATATTCACTTGGCATGATTTAAGCCGGGAAGGGATTATCCTGGTGAACCGCGAAAAAGGGTCAGGGGCTCGCATCCTATTGGACGAACAATTACGAATTCTCGATATACAAGCAAGTGGATTGAAAGGCTATGATCGCGAGGAATCCAATCATTTGGGTGTTGCCGGCCGAGTGGCTTTGGGAGAAGCCGATGTCGGCGTCGGCATCGAAAAAGCGGCTCATATTGTTACAGGAGTCGATTTCATTCCTTTGATTCAGGAAAGATATGATCTAGTCATGTTAAAGTCACCGCAAAATCTCAGTTGGATCGAGCATGTCTTGCAGATATTAAAATCAGATGCGTTCATACACGAACTCGAATCCGTTCAAGGCTATGACCTATCTCGTACAGGCGAAATTATTTTCGAGACTTAAAATTAAACATCGATAAAAGATGCAAATCCAGCTTTTTCTCCATCAAAAAAAAGGGATATCGGATGCTTTCCGAATATCCCTTTTTTCGATTTTTTATTGAATCTTATTTAAAAATCTTTTTAAGACAACGGCGGCTTCTGCTCTTGTAGCAGAATCGGAAGGGTTAAAGGCTCCCGTTTTATCTCCGGTCATTAGACCCAAGCTCGTCGCTATGCGTACATTCTCTCTAGCCCAGCTGCTAACCGTACCTTCATCCTTATATTTCACTTCTTGGGTTGTCATCATATCTGTGATTCTTTTTCCAGTGGACTTTAAGTAAGCATTGACTAACAAAGTCGCCATTTGCTCCCGCGTAATCTTGTCTTCCGGCGCAAAGGCATTCGGTGATATTCCGCTTACAATTCGTGCTTGGTAAGCAGCGTAAACATCATTTTTGTACCAAGCATCTGTTTGAATATCTCCGAATATCCCATTCGCAGTCGTATCTTCAAGCTTAAGCGATCTGGAAAGCAAAGATACAAATTGAGCACGCGTAATGTTCGTCTCCGGTTGGAAGGTTTGGGCGGTCATGCCATTAATAATCTGCTTGTCTGCCATCTCTTCAATCTCAGCTTTTGCCCAATGACTTTGGATATCATCAAAGGTTTTATTGTTTTCAAGCACAGCATATTTCGAGAAATGTGGAAGCAGCGCAGTTACAGTATTGTCCTTATTCAAAGTCCCCCCCACGTATTCCCAAAGCTGCTTTGCATCGTTAAAATAATAAACGCCTAAATTATTTTGATTATGAACTTTGGATGGATCTATAGAGAAATGAACTTCAATAGGTTTATTAAACGTATGAATATCCTCATTATTAATCGATAAATTAAAATCATAAATGGTTGAAAGCGACTGTATATGGTTGGGCGTTGTCTGATCTTGAGAAGGAGAAGCACTAAATTTTACATTTGCATTTGAGTCCTTCAGATCGAGAGTATCAGCTTTCAAATGAATTTGTAAATCGTTGCTTTGAATAACAATAGGCTTCCCTTTTTCCTTCGCTTTGAGAATGACATCCCCATCTAGTTCAACAGTAACATTATTAATCTTTTGGGACGACTGTGCGTCTACAATGACTTCGCCAGAAGATGTGTTGATTAAATTAAGCAAATCATCTTTATCCGGTTTGACTTCAAGATTGCTTTTACCATTCTTGTCTTTAGTTATCACAGGTTCAGATGGTTTAGGTGTTGGCGTGCTGACTGGCGTTGGTTCTGGTATTAACAAACCGCTTGGTGGTGGTACAAAACCTGGTGGAGGTACTAAACCCGGATTTGGTAATGTTGGTTGTGTTGGATTTATTGTGTATAAATATTCCATTTCATTCGATACTACTTCATTTTTCATGGTAACGACACTTAATAAACTATTTTCAGTTAATAGGATCGGTGATGAATATTGACCTGCTGCGAAATGATTACCCAATCCCAATAAATAATAATAAATTTGTGCACCAGAAATATTCGTTGATAAGCTTACACTTTGATTACCCGAGTATGTGCCCCCTGCCAAACTTACTGTTGGAGGCTGCGGTCTATGGATGAAATCGATATAATTCGATTTCACTTGCAGTGCTGCTGATGGGATTGCCCAATCTGCATAAACATAATAGTGATAAATATCAAATGGATCATTAGTCGGAACGGTAACGGACATCCTGGCATAACCATTGCTCAACGGAGTGGATAATGGTGAATTTTGGATTCTATCACTACTGCGTAAACTGGTTTCATCCAGCCACCAAAATAGCTTTAGGACAACATTATTTTGCAAAGGCAGTACATTGCCTTGAAGATCTTTTGCATAAACATCGAAAGTAACTGTATGCGGTTGCTGTGTTATATTGCCTTGTACATTAGTGACAACTAACCTGGGAAGCTGAAACGCCGCTTGAGCATTGATCAGCCCATTTCCATATAATGCTTCATCGGTTACGATCCCATTTGGATCCACAGATGGATCATATTGATTCTGATGTCCAGTAGGAGCTACGGGCCCGTTCGCAGAAGAACGAATAATCGAGCGAAGGTCATCTGCCGTTAAATTATTGTTATATCCTTTTAGCATGGCGGCTAATCCGACCACAAATGGAGTCGCCTGTGAAGTGCCGGAAATCTCTTTATATTTTTTACCATTATAGTAAGAATTAAAAGTGCTGTAAATTTTCACACCCGGCGCAACGACATCCACTTTGTTGATGTTGGAAAAATCAGCAATAGTAAGATTTCCATTGTCTAATTGTTCTACTGCCCCAACACTAATCACTTCATCAAAACCAGCCGGATAGGAAGTATCATGTGCATAACGATTTGTATCAATTAGATTATCATAATCCCCTGTCTCCCCATTTATCCAGTGATTGCTGCCATTTCCTGCTGCGGCTACAACGAGAATACCTGCGGCAACCGCATCTTTAATGACATCATGCATGGCTTTACTCGGTAATGAAGACCCTATACTTAAATTAATAATATTCACGGGATAATTTGAATTAGTTCGGGTGCTTATAGCCAATTGAATTCCTTGAACAATTGTCGAAGTATCCCCCTGTCCGAGATTATCCATAACTTTAATCGGCATGATCTTTGTTCCCGGAGCTACTCCAGTATAACCTGTAGCGTTTACGCCATTGCCATCATGTGATTTTGCAGCAATAATTCCGGCAACGTTCGTACCATGCCCATTATCATCAACAGCTAGATTGGTATTATGCACAAAATCATAGCCAGGCACAATTGCACTAGCTAAATCCGGATGATACAAATCAACACCTGAATCAATGACAGCGACGACAACCTGTGAGTTATTGGTTACATTAGTTAAACCATTTGTATAAATATATGTTATTCCAGTTACAGTTTTACCCCAGTTTTGCATATATGTATTATCTAAACTCGTATAGATAGCTTCTGTAATGGATTTCGGCTCAGGTGTATCTGCGAAATGAACTTTATATACGGGCTCTACGTATTCTACATTTGGATCCTTTTGAAGTTCATTGATTTTATCAGTCACACTAATTTCATTTGCAAAGGAGAGAGTGAATATCTTTGGCGAAATAGATTGAATGCTGCTAGAATTACTGATAGAACGTATATTTTTATATTTTACGATAACCTTGCCCGGTAAAATTTCGGAATCTCCCAGGACACTACTATTCGCATGAAACGCGGATATA
>JAQBPR010000026.1 GCA_028287395.1 Bacilli bacterium | reverse complement strand
TGAAAGAGTCAAAGGAACAATTGGTTACGAAACGTTTCCTGCATTGAAGATAGCTAGGTTGGCAGTCGATAAAAGACATCAAAGGTCAGGACTTGGGACTTTACTTATTCAATATGCTGTGGCAAAGTCCATCCATATGAGAGATAATGTTTGTGGTGTAAGGTTTATCACATTAGATTGTTTTTCTCATAGGTTAACGTATTATACTTCTGATAAGATAAAATTTACTCAAAATAAGGAACAATCTAATACTGGGAGCATTTTAAAGCCTATTAGTCTTAGATTGGATATTGATGAATATCTAAATCGAATAAATATTTGAAGAGAAGTCACTCTATCGAGTGGCTTTTTTCTTGTCCGCGCGCCTAGCTTGGCTAGGCGCGCGAACAATAAAAAAAGCCCATTCAATAAGGCTTTTTCGTCAATCTATTCAATGACCTGAACAGGGATCGAACCTGCGACCTCTACCCTGTCAAGATAGCGCTCTCCCAGCTGAGCTATCAGGTCAAATTAGTGCGACAAGTGTTATATTATCAACTTTTTGGCTGGATGTCAAACACTTAGTTTGCGGATGGATTTAATTTCCTAGTATGAATATTAAGGTTTATTCTTGCAAAGAAAAACCCTCAGTTCATGAGGGTTTAAGCCTAACTAAATCAAACAAAACGAACGGCAGTATGACGGTACAAAATGAGGTATGAACTCGTTTTCCATCATCAGCGGAGGAAACTTTCAAATATACTTTTGTCCCATCCATTTTTCACTGAAGGTATGTGTTTTTCACTCTAATTTTAAACCATTTTCTTAAGATCATGTGTAAGAGTATCCAGGTTTTGAAAGCTTGTAACGATATCGTTAATTTTGCTGTCCTGCGTTTCCATGCTGGCAACTATTTCTTCGACGGAAGCCATGTTTTGTTCGGTAATACCAGCAATGGTGATCATCTCACCTGAGATTTTCTGATATGAATCCTGTAGCTGCAGGATGGACTGTTCAACTGAACTCGATTGTTGTTCAACCTTTGTTGTATTATCGGCTACTTGCTGGATGATTTGCTCTACCTGAGCGGTAGCGTGGAGGCTTTTTTCAACGGCGAGCTGACCTAGATTGACTTGCTCGGATACCTCAATTGTTTTGGCTTGAATGGTTTCTAAGATGCTTGTGATTTCTTCCGTTGATTGACGTGAGCTTTCCGCCAGCTTCCGCACTTCAGTTGAAACAACTGCAAAGCCTCGACCATGTTCGCCAGCGCGAGCGGCTTCAATAGCTGCATTCAAAGCAAGGATGTTCGTTTGGCTTGAGATGGAGTTAATGGTATTCACAATATCGCTGATTCGTTGATTCTGGTCGTTAAGCTCGGACATTAACGCGACTGTTGTATCAATGATCAGATGGACACGATCCATCTCTTCGGCTAAAGTGGAAACCTGCTCATTTCCGCTGTGTGTCAGCTGTGCTGATTCAATGGATAAAGCCTTCATCACAGCAGAACTTTCCGCTACAGGGGCAACTGCGGCTTCAACAGCCTGAATGGATTCGCTAATATCGGATACGCTGCGTGTCTGTGTTTCAATGCTTGCCGAAATTTCGCCAAATGCGGTTGAAACCTCATGGGATATGGACCCCGTTAGGGTGACATCCGTTTTTAATTGCGTACTGAATTGGTTTAACACATCAACAGAGGTGCTGACTTGCTGTAAAAGCTGGTCGGCTTGATTTTTGGCTTTTAGTGCGATGTCTTGCTTATGTAAAACTTCATTTTGCAGTTTTTCAGCAAATCTGCCTGAAGCGATGAGGGCACCCGCAGTCATAATGACAAACAAATTCAACGGCAGTAACGCATCATCCTTTAAAGAGTGAAATACAGTATCTCGATAATTTGTAAAGAATAGAACATTAGTAAGCGCTACTCCCAATATGCCTGAGAATAAAATGGGACGATAATTATTATAAAGCGTCATAATGGCCAAATTTACATAGATGAGCAGGTAGGTTGTAATGACGGGACCTGATTGAATAAGTAAGAAAGTTAATAAAGTCACAGATGCGGAGATGAAATACATGATATAAGGTTGAAACCATTTTTTATAAGTCAAAAGTGTTGCAATACCGCATACAATCACACCGGCTATAATTAATATCAGTTTGGCGTTTGTGCCTACTCCAGAAACAAAATCTACAATTACCCCTAAAGCTAACATCCCCCAAATAATATTGACCAGCAGCTTGTTTCTTTTGAAAAGAATTTCTAATTGATTCATCTTAGCCTCCAAAGTATTTGTTTTGTTAATAGATTGGTTTTGCCTCTAGGGGAATGTTATAAATCTCATGCTGCTTAACGAAGGTCATATAGCCGGTTTTGTCGATGAAATTTTCCATATTATCACCGTAATGCATTAAGTATATGATTTTTTGAATTTCTTTGGGTAATGTAAGTAAATCGTGCAGTGTAGCATGTACCGTTTCTGGCTGATACAACTGACAGTCATGAAAAATAGTTTGGCATCCGCGTTTATAATAAAGATGCTCTAATAATTTTCGATCAAAACAAGTATCTGCACTATAAAAAAAGTAATCTTTAAACAAAATAGCATAACTCGCTTTTCCGGGGATATGTTTAGTTGAGAACGTTTCCAGTTCAAAGCCCGGAAAGATTTCAGTGCGTGTGTTTAATTGGATTTCAACGACCTGAAAATAGTCCTCAAGCTTAGTGATTTGATCCGCTTGGTTTTCTAAACCTCCTTTTAAAGAATTTTCCCATAATGGAGTACGCAGCTCTGAAGGAACGAATAAAATTGGTTTTTTATTGTAGATATACATCATTTGAAAGGCGAATTCTTCCAAACCGCCAATATGATCTGCGTGTAGATGTGTGATAAATAACCCATCAATTTGAAAAGGTTTAATGTTTAATTCATATAAAGCTCTTGGTGTGGTAAAGCCGCAATCTACGAGAAGCTTGTAACCATTGCATTGAACCAGGGCGTTGTTATTGTAGTACTTTTTCGAAAAAGCGTACCCTGTGCCTAACATCTGAATAGAAATACTCATGTAGCTCCCCCTTAAATAATAGGTAGGTCAAAAAGTACTTTTTATATAATTTAGCATTTAATAGGTAAAAGTGAAAGCACATTACCATAAAAAAACAACATTTTTTAATAAAATAGGTCCACTTGACTATAAACCGCATAACTTATTGGCATAAAGCCAAATAAAATGACGGTGAGGGATGCAGCTTGAGCAAAAAGGTTTTGAAAAAAAAAGAAATATCCTCATTAAACCGCAGTCAATTTCAGTTAAAAATGGTTACCTCAGATGTATGTGCAGTTTGTAAACACCAATGCAGCAGAGGGATACGATATATGGAGTATATGGCTCTGCCTGGAAGTATGGGACAGGGAGTTCCTTGCATATTGACGAGAAGCAGAAAATAAAGCTGCGATTGTGGTATAATAAAAATGCTTTTTAGAGGATATGGTTTAACTGGAGGATAGGTATGGGACATACGTTTAGCGCAAACTTGCCGATTACATCGACGCTCGGTATGATCGTCATAGCCTGCGCTGTTATTTTTTTTCGTTTACGGTCTACAAAAAAACCAACGTCTGTCAAAAAAATTATTATGCCGCCGCTTGGGATGAGCAGTGGTTTTCTGATGTTTTTATATGTCCCGATGCGGATTCCAATCTTATGGGGGAGTATTGCTTTTGCGGTTGGAGCTGTATTTTTTGCGTATCCTTTAATTCTGACTTCTAAGTTTGAACGTGTGGGTGAAGAAATTTACTTGCGTCGTTCCAAGGCTTTTATAGGTATTTTAATCGTCCTCTTGTTGCTTCGTTTGATTTTACATAGTTATGTTGAAGAATGGGTTTCGATTATGCAAACAGGAGCTATTTTTTTTATATTGGCTTTTGGCATGCTGCTTCCTTGGAGAATTACGATGTATTTACAATATCGAAAGTTGAAGAGAGGATAGTGACTATGGTAGTTACCAAATTAGCAATGAGGCCTTATTATAGAAGGAAAAGAATGCTGCGTTTTTTTATCATTTTATTGCTTGTTTTAGTATTGGCTTCTTTAGGCGTTTCTGGCTATGTCGGCTGGGGTCTGACTCATCCAGCAAAGCAGCCTTTAGGCGATTCGCCTGCTAATTATCAAATAACCTACCAAGATGTTGAGTTTGCGAGCCGAGGAGATGCGATTAAACTTAAGGGTTGGTTCTTACCTGCAAAGAAGTCAGATAAAACGATTATTTTAGCGCATGGGTATAAGAAAAATCGTGTTCAGGATACCGTTCCTGCGCTACCGTTGGCTAAATCCTTAGTAGGTGCTGGTTATCAGGTGTTAATGTTTGATTTTCGTAATTCTGGTGAATCAGAGGGGACATTGAGTTCTGTAGGAGAATTAGAGAAAAATGATATTTTAGGAGCGTTGGATTGGGTAAAAAGCAATCATTCCAGTCAAGTAAGTCTTTTCGGTTTTTCCATGGGCGCTACGACTTCATTACTTGCAGCAGCAGATGATCCATCCGTTGCAGGGGTCATTGCGGATAGTCCATTCAATAATCTCAAAAGCTATTTAACCGATAATTTATCTGTTTGGTCCCATTTGCCGCAATTTCCATTCACGCCGTTAATTATGAATATGCTGCCGCCTATTACAGGCTTGCATCCTGAAAGGGTAGACGCATTTTCTGCTGTGGATCGAATTTATCCACGACCTATTCTGTTCATACATAGTATAGACGATGATAGTATACCCTATACAAATAGCGAAACTTTGTGGGAAAAGCATAAGGACAAATTTGAATTTTGGAAAACATCGAAAGCGAAGCATATTGGTTCCTATAAATTGGATCCTGTGCAATATACTGCGCGTGTTTTAGATTTTTTAGCGCGGATCAAGTAATTATTTTATAATTATCGCAACTCTTGCTTGCCATCCGAGTATAAAATAGTAACTTAAACACAAGCAGATGGAGGTAAAGATGTATGAAAGCCAAACGACTCATTATTTTAACTTTGGTGTTTTCAATGATTTTTGCTGCGACGGTATATGCGGATTCCTTACACGGAATTTATGACGGTTACCCGATTGCAAAAGTCCTCGTAAACGGTTCCGAAATTCAAATTAACCAAGGAGATGTTCCCGGTTTAGTAATAGATGGGACAACTGTGCTGCCGCTTCGTAAAGTAGCCGAATCCTTGCAAGCCATAGTTAAATGGGACAGCAGTACACTAACGGCGAATATTTATAAGCCAAACGTTCATCTTTTCGTTTCCGAGGATACGAAAATAACAGGTAATGACAATAAAGATTACTTGATTAAAGCACCCTTTGGCAGAATCGCGCAAGGTAAGACAACGAATGTTTTCGTTAATGCGCAAGTAGATACTTTAATCGCCAAAACGTCCGGTTTTAAAATCAGAATTTTGACACCAAGCGGCGATGAGTATGATAGTAAAGAAATTAGTAAAGATTTTGAGAATAGCTTTTGGTTTACTTGTTCATTTAAGGTTAAGTTTTCACAAGCAGGTACTTACCTCGTTGATTTCTCCTTTAAGGGCGATGACGGTAATTATGTAACGGTTTCACAAAAAACGATCGTTTCCGAATAAAAATTTCGCAGGGACGACTCGAATTACGGGTCGTTCTTTTTTCTGACTTGCCATTTTAAATGTAAAGGTGACATACATGAAGATTAAACAGATGCAAGTGTTTGAGCAATTCGTTCAAGCTTCGACAGAAGAGGAGTATAAGCAGCTGCAATCGCTGCTAGAGACAGGACGGTATTCACTCTTTAGTGAATTACTAACCGGGCTTAAAGAACAGATGATGACTTGTGAGGAAGCCCAATTGGGGCAATTAAAGTTATTGGTTCGTAAAGGTAAAATAATTGTTCCTCATCCTGAATGGATTAGCCCTTCATGGGGAAAGATATGGGAAGAGCAAGAACGGCTGATATATTATAAAGAAGAAGCACTTCGTCAAGTTCCGCCAGAGGAGCGAATAGGAGAATGGCAGATTATCATGGATAATCCTTATACTAATGAAGGAATTTCCTGTTATCCTGCGTTATCTTTTATTGAGGCCGCATATTTGTATGCCTATTTCCGTAAAGATCTGAAGAAAAACGAATACATTCGCTTACAAAGAATTATCAATTTATTAATGTCAAAAGGGGATTAAAGCTGAATTGCAAATTGACCTGTTTCGGCTAAAATGTTACGATATCTTTGAAATTATTTCAGCTGGAAAAGAGGTTATAAAATGAGCGAACAAGAACATAAGCATGACGACGATTGTGGATGTGGGCATGATCACGACCATGAGCATGATGAAAATGTTTTTTTAGTTACAGATGCAGATGGAATTGAGCATGAAATGGTGATGGTGTATACGTTTGAATCGAATCAGCAAGCCTATGCTGTTTTGTTAGATCGTAATGAATTGGAATCCGATGGCGTTATTTTCCGTGTAGAGGAAGAAAATGAAGAAGCCTACCTGGTAAGTATCGAAGACGACGAGGAATGGAATCGAGTTGTAGCTATTTACAACGAAATTGCCTCCAAAGAATCTGAAGAAGACAAATAAGCAACTGTATATAGGAAGATGATCAACGCAAAAAATCCCGTATCCGGAAGAGGAGATTTAGCTCCTGCTCTCTGTGATAAGGGATTTTTACATTGAACTTATTTACGAGGATTGAAATACATAATTCGACCATTAAAAAGATGGAGTTCTGCTTTCATTTGTTTTCCCAAATGCTTGCATAATTCATTGGCTTTTGCTTTATCCCCATGTGTTGCATCATTAGGCAGAACAACCTGGACATAACTCCGAGCCGCTTCCCCATCAGCATCATTTCCAACTCCCATGACAATGTGCTTATAGCCATCGTCCTTGCCTTTAAGGTAAAACCATTTACCCTCAGCTTCAGGCTTTGTCTCAAATGTATACGGAAAGCCGGCATTAGCGTATTCCCATCCCAATTGTTGTCCTGTCAAAGTTAATTGCTCTTTGTAATTGGCCAAATGTTCTTGTAATTCTTCCAAAGTCATTGATGAAACAGTAGATCCTTCAACAAATTTGATATACGCGCTTTGACTCATGATCACACCTACCCCTGTCATAGTTCAGAAATATCATAGCATTCAAAGGATAGATTTTCAATCAAAATCACGATTAAGAAATGGCTGTCGTTTCGACAATAACCTTAACATTCGTGATGCTGCGGTCTTCTGGCCCTTTGACAGGAAGTCCAACTTCAACGTGTTCGATAATGTAGTTGATGTTTTTTTGCGAAATAACCTCACCTGGCAATAAGATCGGGATACCTGGAGGATATACGTATATGAATTCTGCGATAATCCGACCTGCAGATTCTTTAAACGGAATGGTTTCCGTATCTCCGTAAAAAGCATCGCGCGGCGATAAGGAGAGCTGTGGAATTTCTGGATTTTTAACAATAAGCTCGTTTTCTTCGTTGATCTCATAATGCTCAAGAGAAAGACGACGAAGGGCTGTAAGCAATACTTCAATGTTTTCCGCTGAATCACCTGGAGTAATTAGACAGAGAATATTATACATATCGCTTAGCTCTACTTCAATGTTGAATTCATTTCGCAGCCAATTTTCCACATCATACCCGGTGAGCCCTAATTTACGAACTTGTATGGTGACTTTGGTAGGATCGTAGTTAAACGTCGCTTCACCTCCGAGGATTTCTTCGCCAAAACAATACAGTCCCGGAATTTCATTAATCTGCTTACGCGCATGCTGCGCTAAGCGGATCGTCATTTCCGCCATTTCCTCTCCATGCAATGCCAAATGCCGACGAGATACGTCTAATGAAGCCAAGAGGATATAGGAGGTGGATGTTGTCGTGAGCATGCTGATAATCGTCTGAACGCGTCTTGGATTGATCAAAGGTCCGCGGATATTGAGAATCGAGCTTTGTGTCATCGAGCCACCCAGCTTATGAACGCTCGTTGCTGCCATATCTGCGCCTGCTTGCATGGCTGACATAGGCAGCTGATCGTTAAAGTGAATTAAAACCCCATGCGCTTCATCCACCAAAACAGGAATATTGTATCTGTGCACGAGCTCGACGATTTCTTTAAGATTCGTGCATACACCGTAATAAGTCGGGTTAATGACCAGCACAGCTTTTGCATCCGGATGTTTAAGCAAAGCTTTACGAACAGAACTTACGGTAATTCCATGATCGATTCCAAGGTTAGCATCACTTGTAGGAGATATAAACACAGGCTTTGCACCAGAGAAAATAATTGCAGCCATGACAGATTTGTGAACATTTCGCGGGACGATTATTTTATCGCCCTCAATGCATACCGACATAATCATCGTCATGATCGCACTGCTTGTTCCTTGCACGGAAAAAAAGGTATAATCGGCATGGAACGCATCTGCTGCCATTTTCTGCGCTTCTTCTATAATACCGGTAGGTTGATGTAAATCGTCAAGTGGAGAAATATTAATTAAATCAATGGATAAGGCATTATCTCCAATAAAAGCTCTGAATTCAGGGTCCATGCCGACGCCTTTTTTATGACCAGGAATATGAAATTGAATGGGGTTCTGTTCCGCATGTTGAATTAAAGCGGTAAACAGGGGAGTACGTTGATGATCCATAGGGACATCTTTTCCCTTCTTGATATGAATTGTTTAACACTATAAATATAACAAACAAAATGAGTATAACAAAACAGCGCAGGGATGCAAACGAATTATTGTTAATTTGTTGTGAATACTACAATTAATTAAGTTTACGGAGGCAAGTAGATGGCTAAGGGTGATAAAAAAATAAAATTGGACCGAAAAACAATTTTTTCCGGTTTTGTGTTGAAGCTTTTATTTATCATGTTTGTTGTGGAGTTTGTTAAAGGGGCTTTAATGATTACCTTTTTACCCGTATACATGAATGATGTCCTTGGTGCGACGGCTTTGGTCATCGGTTGGACCTTGGCTGTACAATATTTGAGCGATAATTTATTGCGGACGCCGATTGGCTGGATTATTGATCATATTGGTTATCGGGCAAGTATGTTGACTGGCGTTCTTTTATCTTTCGGGGCTGTGGCTATCATCGCTACAACTTCAAGCTACTTCTGGATTATTGTTGCCTGCGCGCTGCTTGGGATAGGAACAGCGCCATTATGGCCCTGTGTAATTACCGGAACGACAGAAATAGCGGGGGAGCAGTCCAGCGGTACGATTATGAGTGTCGTATACATAGCCTGGTTATCGGGTGTCGGATTAGGGCCTTTTGTAATCACATTCTTCATGGATAAAGGCCATTATAATTCAGCGTTTACTTTACTTATTGGAATGATGGTTGCCGTACTCATTGTCGCGTTTTTTTTACCTGGAAAAAAGAAAGACATACAAGCGAAAGACTCGCAGCATAAGCATGTGCCAGCAGAACGTATCCGTCCATTAAGAGGCAGCCGCATAACGCGAATCAAAAATTATTTGTCCTCCGTGCGAAAGTCATTGACGATAAGTCCGCTGATGTTTCCTGCCATGTTTGCCCAAACATTTGCTTTAGGATTGCTGGCACCAGTGTTAACATTATATGCTACAAAAATATTAGCATTATCAGGTTCACAGTATCGATTTTTCTTAATCGCAGGTGGATTTATCACCGTATTGTTCATGGTGCCCGTGGGCAAGCTGGTTGATCGCTGGGGGACAAAATGGTTTTTGAACATTGGCTTTCTCTTAGCATCGCTTGCGCTAATGCAATTTACCTATACGCGTTCGATAATGTTTGTATATGCGCTTGTTGTACTGCTTGGATTTAGTTATGCTTTGATTATCCCCTCATGGAATGCTTTAATTGCCGCAGCGATTCCACCTGAAAGAAGGGGAGCGGTTTGGGGTTTCTTTTTAACGATTGAAGGGATGGGAACGACGATTGGACCGGTGGTTTCCGGCAAAATTTGGGACGATCTAGGTCCTCATGCGCCATTTGTTACAAGCGGCTGTGTATTGTTCCTCTTGTTTTTAACACATTTATACATTTCACAGAAAAAAAAGGTAGGAGCACGTTAAGATTGTTTTAGGAGGAAAGTCAATGAAAAGACAGCTGGGTACCATTATGGTACTGCTAATGACGGTATTTATTGGTTTTGGAATTATTATTCCTGTACTGCCTGCGATGGTGGAGAGTAAGGGTGAAGTGAATTTTCATTTGGCATTATTGCTTTCTTTGTATTCAGCAGCGTCTTTTTTGATGTCGCCGATTTGGGGTGGATTATCAGATCGCTGGGGAAGAAAGCCGATTTTATTAATCGGACTTTTTGGCTTTGGTGTTAGCTTTTTTATTTTCGGGATGTCGGGCCATCATTTAGGATGGATGTATACTTCTCGTATTATTGGGGGGCTTTTTTCCGGGGCCGTTACTTCTTGTGCGGTTGCTTATGTAGCGGATATCACGACAGAGGAGAATCGTACGAAAGGGATGGGACTTGTCGGAATGGCAATCGGACTCGGCTTTATATTTGGTCCGCCGATTGGCGGGGTCTTAAGCTTGATTCATCTGAATGCACCGTTTTTTGCTGCTTCGATATTATCATTTTTGCTTGTTGCTTTCACTGCAAAGTTCTTAACAGAATCTCTGCCCGCAGCGATGCGAAGCGTACATACTAAAGTAAAGCAGTCTTCGCGTTGGACCGCTTTTTCTGGTGCTATCAAATATTTATATGTTTTATCTTTTTTCGTTTCATTTTCATTAGCTGGTTTAGAGACGACTTTTCAATTATTTCAAATCAAGCATATCGGTGCGACACCCTTTCAGGTCAGTATGATGTTTTTTGTTAGTGGAATTGTAGGCGCGTTGATTCAAGGAGGAGTGGTCCGCAAGAGAATTAAAAAAGGCGGTGAGAAAAAAGCGATATTGATTGGATTAATTCTGTCTGCTATTGGCTTTTTTCTCATTCTATTGTCTTCTAATGTAATTACAGCTGCGATCTATATGTCGGTGTTCGGAGCAGGCAACGCCTTGATTCGTCCCTGTGTGCTTTCTTTAATCACGCAGAGAACGACAGTAGGACAGGGCATTGCAACAGGACTAAGCTCATCGATGGACAGTCTGGGCCGCATCCTCGGGCCGTTGATGGGCATGGCTCTTTATGGACTTAGTATTTCCCTTCCTTTTGCGGTCAGCGGCATCTTATCCTTGGCAGCTGTCATGCTATTGATGAAGTTTGCTAAGCACATTCATTACGCAACATAGCTTTTCTTTTTGAACACACTATTTGTTGCGTGGTGCCAGTCCGTGCATAATAAAGTCGATGCTATAATTTATCTCTTGTTCCTCATTCCAGTCCAGCTCGGGGAGCAACAGAAAACGTGCTAAGAAAAAACCAATAATGACCGATATGGCATGGCGGATCACAGTGGTGCTTGGAACAGAAACAATTTGCTCTTCTTTCTGAAAATGCTCGACAATTTCCTTCACACGTTGAAAAACTTTTTTTCCGACATGCTCCTTAAATTGCGTCTGCAGTTCAGCATGAAAAGGGATTTCATGCAACATGATTTTAATAATCGGTAAGTTATTGCGAACGAATTCAAGGCGATTACGAATGACAGCTCGCAAAAAGTCTTCATAATTCGGATAGTTTGAATGAAGCACCTTGTTAAAATCTTTTAAAACGAATGGGGCAATTAATTTCGCCATGGTTGGTGCAACGATCGAAATCAGCAAATCTTTTTTGGTTTTATAATGGCGAAAAATAGTTCCCTCCGCAACGCCCGCTTTTTGCGCGATTTCACTGGTTGATGAACCAGCAAAGCCTTTTGCTGAAAAGGTTTCTACCGCCGCATTGATGATTTTTATTTGTTTATCGGTCATTCTATCATCTGCATCGCTTACGCGGAGCATTTCTTGAATCCATTGCTCCATTTCCTCACTCATTGCATTACCTCCAAAACATCTTAGTGATCGTTTGGGATTACTTTACTATATCTTACGATGCTTGCGCAATGCTAACACATTAGCCAACATGAAGAATATGGAAAGCCCGATAAGTAAATAAGCATCGACCGCAATATCCGGCCAGCCTTCTCCGCGTATCATAATTTTTCGCAATGCGTCCGCACCGTAAGTTAACGGCATAATTTTACTGAGCCATTGCATCCATAAGGCCATGTTATCCAAGCTGAATAAACCGGAGAAAAATATTTGCGGAACGACCACGAGCGGAATAAATTGAATCATCTGAAATTCCGTATTGGCAAAAGCGGATAAGAAGATACCGAGAGTTAAAGCAGTTAAAGACATAAGCAGTGTAATGAGTAAAACATAGCCAAACGAACCTATAATCATCATGCCTAGCACCTGGGTAGCAAACCAGGCAATGAGTGTGGCTTGCAGCATGGTGAAAATGCCAAAGCCAAGCACGTAACCAACGACAATTTCCCACCGTTTAAGCGGAGTTGCCAATAGACGTTCTAAAGTACCACTCGTACGTTCCTTCAGAAATGAAACCCCTGCGATTAGAAAGACGAAGAAAAAAGAGAAAAAGCCAACTAAAACAGGACCAATGTTATCGAATGACGTCATTGCTTCAGAACCATGAAGATAGGAAATTTGCGGTGCTGCTCCTACGTTGATTGGATTAAGCTGCTGCATCGTTTTTTGTAAAAGCATAATAATCGCTTTGTTTTTGCCAGGATCGCTGCCTTCCAGCTTTACTTGGGGTTGGGGGCCATTCATACTAATGATCGCATCTATGTTGTTTTTCTCCAGCGCTTGAGCTGCTTCTTCTACAGAATAATTGTTTACTTCCAGGCCTTGTGTACTTAAAATGTCAGTAAGAGCACTTGGAACTTGAACTGCACCGATTTTAGCTACAGTCGAACCGCTGTTAAAGACCAACGACATCATCCATAAAATCAGCAAAGGTGCTGCAATCATCATAGCAAGAGTACGTTTGTCATGAAAAAATTGTTTTAGAATACGAACGGCCAACGCGCGAACTCTCATGATTTTATCCCCCCGTAATAAAGAAATGCCTCTTCGATGCTAGTCGTTCCAGTCTCTTGTCTGAGCGCATCAGGCGATCCCACGGCAATTAACTTTCCTTCACGGATCATGCCGAGTCGATCGCATTTTTCTGCTTCGTCCATGACATGGGTTGTAACGATAATGGTTGTTCCTTGGTTACTTAAAAGCTGGAGCTCATCCCATATTGATTTTCTTAATACGGGATCGATTCCGACTGTAGGTTCATCCAGAATTAATATTCCCGGACTGTGGAGCAGGGAAATAGCAAGCGATAATCTGCGCTTCATGCCACCGGAATAGCTTGAGACAGGCTTTTTTAAAAAAGCGTTCAAATTAACTAACTCCATGACCTCATAAATGCGTTTTTTACGTTGAGCTGCGTTTAAACCGAAAAGAGCAGCGAAAAATTCAAGATTTTCCTGAGCTGTCAATTCCATGTACAATGCATCGGATTGAGCCATATAGCCGATTTTACTGAGCATTTCTAACTTTGGCATCTTGGCTCCCAAGAGATAAATTTCACCTGAGGTAGCTTCGTCAATTCCAGCAATTAATTTAACTAATGTTGTTTTTCCTGAACCGGAAGGTCCTAATAATCCGAAAATTTGCGCTTTCGGCACTTCAAGTGAAATGTTCTGCAATACTTCATTTTTACCAAACCTTTTGAATACGTTGGAAACCCGGATGCATTGTTCAACCGCCATTGTTATCATCGCCCCCTATAAATTAAAGTGAGTAATCACTCATTTATCATAAAACACAATGCAATATTTGTAAAGCGAGTAATCACTCATTTTAAAAACATTCTCGACAAATAAGCATGGTAAATGCTAAGGTACTTATTAATGAAACCAATACCGTTCTATTACGTTATATAATTATAAAGATTTCTCAATAGGAGGATTTCAACAAATGAATGACAATGTAATTATTATTGAAAAAAAGGCAAACGGTGAGCTAGTTCAAATAGACGAACGTTCATGGAGTGTAGGGATGATCGCTATGCTGCAGAACGTCAATTATTTATCTGTAAACGAGAAAGAATATGAAATGGTTGAAGGTCGTTTGAATGTAAATTCCGGTAAAATGGAATTGCTTGTTATTTCAGTTCAAGAAGAAGCTGCTGAGAAATAATTGTAAGGTTTAAGAAAGGAGTACGTGCGATATGAAAGAAGAACAGATTCGAACAGATTCTCTTCGTTCGGAGCGTTGGACATATAAAGGGAAGCCGCTGCGTATTTTATCGACTTCACTTGGATTGGCGCTTGTAGCTAATTTGTTTTTAGGCGCAAGTGCATTTGCTGAGGCTACACCTACTCCGACGCCAAACGTCGCAGATCAGCCTAAGTTAGTTGAATGGTCATCGGATCAGGTCAAAAAATATTATGATCCAAGTGTCGATTGGAATATTCCTATGCCAGCGGACACTAAGCAGGGTAATGGAGATTCGCAAGCAAACTCGGGTTCAAACAACTCCAGCACAAGCGGGAATTCTAATTCAACAGTAATAGTCAACAACGGTGGCGGTTATTATGGCGGCGGTTTCGGTTGGACCGATTTATTGCTGTATCATATGATTTTTAACCGTGGTGGATTTTATTCGTCTAATCATTATTATAATAGCAATACTGTTTTTAATGCGGGAACTTCACAGCCTTATAAAGCCAAATCTTTTAGCACTGATACGTTTCAAAACCGTCCGACTACCGGATCAACAGTTAGACCGAACACTTCACAAAAAAGCGGTACATTTTCAACAAAATCCAATTCTTCCACGAAATCTACTACTTCGTCCAAAGGAGGAATCGGTGGCAATTCCAGCGGTTTAAGCTCATCGAGTAAATCCTCGGGCGGATCTTTTGGGAGCTAATATGATATTTGAAGTGATAGGTACGCCTTATTTGGATCGTAATGTGCGGGTTCAGGAATTGAAAGGATTCGGTTTTAACTGGGCTGATCTCGATGACGATCCATACTGGATTGATCAAACGATTGCTATGCAGCGTAAATCTTTCGAGGAACTGTTCCAGGCTTCTGAGAAATTATGGTATATTTTTGATAAGGCAGCGCGATTTGTTGTAGGTAAGCATGATTTATATGAACAGCTTTCGATTCCGCCTGTGCTATGGGATGGATTAGATCTGCTTGAACCCCATGCAATCGGGGTGCTTAGCCGTTATGCTCGCTTTGATTTTTCGATATCACTCGAAGGTAAGATTAAGCTGCTGGAATTAAATGCGGATACGCCAACAGGCTATGTGGAAGCTGCCGTAGTTACCCCTTGGATGTGTCAGCAGCATGGACTGTATTCTCCAAACATTGAAATGGCTGCTCGCGTAAAAGAAGCGTGGGCAATAGAACAACCGGAGTACGCTGCTTGTGTTGCTTATGGAAGCCATTTAGAGGATTCAGGCACTATTGATATGCTGGTCCAACATAGCGGGCGTTCCATTAAATGTGTGGATTGTCTTGACTTATGGGTAGATGAGGGGATATTAAAAGCAGGAACAGATCAATCCATCCACAGTTTGTTCGCTTTGTACCCAAAGGAATGGATGGCAGTTGATGAGGGCGGCGAAGCTTTATCCTATGCAATTGAGACCGGAAATGTTAAATTGTACAACCCTTTACATGCCATATTGCTTCAATCCAAAGGGCTGCAATCAGTCATATGGGGACTCCACGAGCTTGGTTCCCATTTGTTTGATTCAACTGAACATGATGTGATTGAAAAATATATGCTGCAAACGTATAATACCCAAGTATTTGACGGGAATTTTGTTTCTAAATCGATGTTTGGTCGTGAGGGTGGCTCTGTTCAAATGTTCGATGCCCAAGGTCAAATTGATTTAAAAGATGAAGATGGCTTTGATACAAGTGAATTTTTTGCTAGAGTATTTCAAGAACGGGCTGAATTACCGCGAATTTCGCTTCATTGCGGGGAATATCACTTATTAACGGGTGTTTTTATGATTAATGGTGCACCTTGTGGCTTGCTTGGTCGAGCAGGGGGACTAATTACCGGAAATGCCAGTCATTTTGTTGCGATGGGGGTGAAATAGTTGAGACAAAATAGATTTACAAGCGTTCTTATTATCGGTGCCGTCATCATTTTAGTTATATGGTTGATCGGAAATATGTTCCACTCGAAAACAAATGCATTTGATCGCGGTTCAGTGAAATCTACTTCTTCTAGCTCAAGCTCAGGACAAACTTCAAATAGCAATCAGACGGTCGTTCCATGGGATTATAAAATCGAAGAAAAATCAGTAGGGGATTTGATTAACGGGGACATGACTATTTTACCTGACAATCAACTATTGGCTAACGACGATAACTATGCCACGGGAGACAAGATTTGGACGCTTAGTTATATGTACGCTGAAATGAATGCAGATAAAAGTGGTAAGACCAATGTGGTATTATCACCCTGGAAGCCTATTAAGTCTTATAAAACGAAGGATGCGGCTGACAAGGATCTGCTTAATTTGAAAGACCAGATTGACACGCAAGTCGATCTTGTCGGAGTATATAAAACTGAAGATAATGGAAAATTTCGTGAGTTTGCTGTGATTACTTTGCCTACTGGCAATGACATCAAACAGCCGATCAGCGAAGAGCGTTATGCGTCCTTTAAGAGTAAGAAGAAAGTGAAAGTTTCGCTGGAGGAAGTTCATAATTATGAAAATTATGACGATACGATGGCCAAATTCAGGGGGTGGGGCGAATGATCGCTGTTAACATTTTAGCAAGCTTAGTTGTGATGATTATTCTTCAATTGGTTGGCATGTTTTTGTTTAGCTTAATGACTCCGTTTGATGATATGGAGCAATTGAGAAAAGGGAATGCTGCGGTTGCTCTGGCTATGGGCGGGCAGTTTTTGGCTACGGCTATTATTTTAGGTATTTCTGCTTATTCGAATTCATCCATATGGCATATGAGCCTTTGGTTTGGAATTGGGTATGTATGCTTATTCGCGACTTATTGGATTTTTGATTGGGTAACTCCAAAATTAAAGGTATCGGAACATTTGCGTGATGGAAACGTAGCTGTAGGAGCGTTACTCGCCTTTGTCTATATTGGCATGGGTTTTGTGATCAGCAGCTTGATTGTATAATTTATTATGTGAACAGGCTTACCAAAAAGCATCCCAACCACATAGTGGTTCGGGATGCTTTTTGGTTTTGAAACGGTCTGCGTTTAATTAAGGGGTTGCATGAGAAACACCTTTATATTCGATGGCTTTCTCAAGATAAGGGGTTAATTGGTCTTTGATTTTACTGATTAACTGTTGTTTGTTTATGCCATGGGTTTGAGCGATTTCAGCGATAGATTTGCCTGACTTGAGCTGTTCTACGAACTTATCCTCACTTATTCCAATAAGAGCAGCCATTCTTTCCGGGCTCATAGTTTGGTTCGCTTCGTGATGATGTTCTTTGCGATGACCTCTTGCTTGTAGTTCCTTCAAGTTCTTACTGGTAATCATAAAGCTTATATGCTCCTGCATTTTCGCTTTAATGTGGTCTGCCTTTTCCTTTGTGATTTTGCCGGCTTTCACTGCTTCATCCACTTTCATGATTCGTCTGGCAAGCAGTTTGTTAGAAAAATCCACTTCGCTTATCCCTTGCTCCTTGGCAACATCAAGCAAGCTTTTGCCACCGCTTAATGATTGGGTCAGCTTCTCAGCGCTTATGCCTAAAACAGAAGCTGCTTCATCGATAATGGGCATCGGTTTCTGTTTATCATCTTTGGGATGATAGTGTGTACTTGCAGTTCCGGGAGCATTCGCATGCACAGTAGAGCCTGCTCCACTAATGACTGAGCTGACCATGATTAAGGAAATGGTCAACAGGCTTATCCAACATTTTTTGCTTTGTAAAATATTCAATTAGTGAATCCTCCTTGGTGATTTAATGACCTCCTCTTTATTTTGTACAAAACTTTATATTTTTACTAAAATATGCACTAATTTTTTTGTTCATTGTTTTGGGTTTGCAGCACGAGCAAGCGTATATAACGGGAATAACGTTTCAATCGTTGCTTGTGCTTCGCGTTCAAATGCTGAGCCATCTTGCAAGATGGGATCGTTAGAAGCGAAATGACGGCCAATGAGCAGCTCAACCTTTTGAACATCACGGAACTGTTCCAACGTTTTTTTCCATTGCTGCTCCGAAAAGTCACCAGCGGATGTTGCAGACTTTTTCATATGATCCAGTGAGATTACATAATTTTTTGGAATGATTTTTCTGATTTTTGCGATATGGCGTAAATAAGTTTCGGCAATCATTTTTTTATAGGGAACTTCGTAAATTAGAGCGAACCAAACAAACACATGATCATCAAAAAGACCCAATTGGAAATGAGGGTGCTGTTTATACCCGCGCTTATTATCACAAATCGCAAGCCAAGTATCCTGAGGAACATTTACTTTTCGTCGTGCATGCTTCGCAATGTGAAGATACATTTCGTTGCCGGCAAGCATAGAGGCTTCGTCACATAATAATTTCCCGACTATTTGGAATTTGGGCTGTATTCTTTCGCGAATGGCGGTCATTCGTGCTTCAAGCCCGTCGATCGTAAAAGTGGCAAAATCTGTTGGTGTAAATCCGGTAAATGGCATAGTAGGACATCCTTTATGATTGATTTTTTAAATAAAATATGGCAATTTGCGTTCGATCTCGCAGGGAAAGCTTGCTCAAAATTTCTGTAATATAATTTTTCACCGTTCCTTCACTAAGAAAAAGCTCTTGGGCGATCTCTTTGTTGGATTTACCTTCTGCAATTTTATGGACTACTTGTTGTTCAGCCGCTGTTAAATTGTACTGCCCGAGTAAATCACAGGCTTTTACAGGAACGGACTCTTGTTTTTTAGGCTGAAGCAGTCCAGTCAGCTTTTTAGCAATGCTGGGATGGATCAGCAGATTGCCATTGCGAACGGTTTTAATTCCTTCAATGATACGATCGGGAGCGATATTTTTGAGGAGATAACCATTGGCTCCATTTTTTAGCGCCTCGATGATATATTCATCGTCATCAAATGTGGTCAAAATCAGAATAGCAATGTCAGGGGCAAATTGTTTGATTTTCAAAGTGCCCTCAACGCCATCACACTCAGGCATGCGGATGTCCATTACAACGACATTTATGGTGCTGTTTTGACGAATAAATTCAAGCGCTTCGTTTCCATTGGTGCATGTACCCGCTACAGATATAGCGTCGTCTAAATCAAGGATCAGCTTTAAGCTTTCGCGAATAAATGGATCATCATCCACTATTAATAAATGAATCATCTTAGTCTCCTTATTTAGAGATGTGTTCAAAAAGTATTGCTATGTTGCGTAATGAATGTGCTTTCCAGCTTCAGTTGAAAATGAGTTTCTTGAATGGACGAAGGAGGAAACTTATTTTCAAAGTCGGCACGTAAACTTTACAAGCACACCCATTACTCCACGTCGCCATTTTTTGAACACTCTTTATTAGTTATTTTGCATAACCGGGATTATGGTGGATACTGTAAATGGTACTGAATATTCAAAGCGTAATTTTCCGCCAAGTACATATGTGCGCTCTTCCATGCCGCTCAAACCTATTCCTTTTTGGGTGATTTTAGCGGGGATTAAACCATTGTTACTTACCTGCAAAGTGATTTGTTTGGGTTCATAATGCAATCGAATCGATATTTCAGTTGCTTTACCATGACGTATTGCGTTTGTAATGGCCTCTTGCGCATTGCGATAAATCACAATCTCACAGCTCGGATAGAGAGGATAAGGAATTCCACTAATCTCATAGCTTGCTTGAATATGGTTATCCTGGCTCAAATCCTCGACTAATTTATCGATAGAAAAGCTGTGAGAAACCGTTTCGTCAGGCTTCATTCTACGAAGCGTTAAACGCAAGGTTTCCATGCTTTCCGTTAATTGATCACGCACTTGATGAATCATTTGCATGCCTTTTTCCTGCTGCTGAGGGAGGATTTGAATGATGGCTTCCATCATCATTTTCAAACGGATCAACTTGTGTCCCAAATCATCATGAATATCGTGCGAAATACGATTACGTTCTTCTATTTGCGCACTGCTTTCTACAATTTTAGCATAGTCGAGCAAACGCTCTCTTGCTTCATCGAGTTCATAATGCTTGCGTTTAAGCTCGTCGTATAAGCTTTGCAATTCTTCTCTGCCAACGGACATATGCTGCGCGTAAATTAGAAAAAATGCGGTGGCGAAAAATAATATATTTGCGAATAAAAGCACGGTCAACGATTCTGTGGCAGCTGTATAATTCATTAAAATGGCTGTGAAAACAATCCATAGATTACGCGAACGTAAATATTGTAATTGAAATAAAGAGATCAGTGAAGAACAGAATACAACAAAAATAATACCGTTATAGTGCATAAATAACCAGGCAATATAACAAATTTCAACTAAGAATAATGCCGATTGGTAACGAATCGGCAGCCATTTCCCCCTTAATCTTACGAGGATGATCAGGGCAAGCGTATAAAATATGTATTTGTCGTACGACACGACTTTAGTCAAGTAAATGGTAAAAATAATCGGCAGTAACATAAGGATATATCGGATCGTCGATAGGGAGAGCTTCACGGATTTGGATTCATTCCTTTTCGAAATGATGGATGGCACAGCTAAATTATAGCATACAAACCATTAATAATGACTTAAGTCATTTGTTTATATGACCATAGCTACCTTTACCCCTTGCATAGCTGATGTATAATGGTTGAAGGGAATCGTGCAAGGAGTGAGCAAGCATGTCATTAGTAGAAATCAAAGATGTTGTAAAAAGATATGGCACGAGCCTTTCTGTAGACCATTTAAATTTAACGATTGAAGAAGGCGAAATATTCGGACTGCTTGGACCGAATGGAGCTGGAAAAAGCACGACAATTAAGATGCTTGTCGGTCTGCTGCCGTTTGATCATGGTGAAATTTTAGTTGACGGCATTTCTGTTGCAAAACATCCTTTGGAAGTAAAAAGAAGAATTGGGCTGGTTCCGCAAGAAATCGCTATTTATTCTGGGCTGACTGCACAAGAAAACGTGATTTTTTTCGCTAAATTATACGGATTACGAGGAACTAAATTAATCGATCAAGTGGAGGAAGCTTTGGCATTTGCAGGTTTATTAGAGCATCGTTTTGAACGGCCTGAATCGTTTTCAGGAGGGATGAAGCGCCGTTTGAATATCGCTTGCGCCATTATGCATCGACCCAAACTAATTATAATGGACGAGCCGACAGTTGGCATTGATCCACAATCAAGAAATCATATTTTGGACTCTGTAAAAAAATTAAATCAGATGGGATCGACGATTATTTATACAAGCCATTACATGGAGGAAGTAGAAGCAATCAGCACACGTGTAGGTATTATTGATCAAGGTCATTTAATTAGTATAGGAACTCAAGCCGAACTTCGTAAATCAGTAGCAAAAGACGAACAAATAAATATTCAGGTTGCAGTTGTAAATCCAGAAGCGATTGTTGAATTGCAAAAGCATCCGAAAATCTCAAAAGTCACCCTAGATCATACGACAATTGAAATTATTCTCACATCGGCGCAGCAATACTTGCAAGATATTTTATATATATTAGCTAAGCACCAAGTCATTATCCATTCCTTAAATCGAGTGGAGCCTGATTTGGAATCCCTATTTTTAGCACTGACAGGTCGCAAATTAAGAGATTAGGAGTAAATCATGAGAAATATATGGGTGATTGCTTATCAAATACAATTGAAAATCATCCGGAAGCCATCCCTATTCTTACTCTTATTTCTGGTGCCTATGTTAATTATCTTTATTCTTGGAAATGCGCTTTCCGAACAATTTAAACAGGAGGATCAGCCTGTTCAGCCTGTTCATATTGCAATCCTAAATCAGGATTTGAAAATGCAAATGAATCAGTTTCAAGAATACCTTGCGTCATCAAAGATCAACGACTATGTAATTGTTCTAAACACAGATTCGCTGCCAAGCATGGATCAGTTAATTCATAATAAGGAAGCAGACATTGGATGGATCATTCCAAGTGGTTTTTCGGAGAAATTAAAAGTTGGATTTCCTGAACAATGGAAAATTGTTTCGGGAACCAGCAGCAATAAAAATATAACAGGGCAAACGATTATACGCGGATTTTTCGACCAAATCGAACGGAACCAAATCGAGGGAGAATTTGTAGCCAATAACCTTCCTGAGCGGCCCTACTTGTTTCAAACAGATCGTAAAACGTTCATTGAACCCATTCGAATTAAACGAGACACAAATTATACCTCTCTTCAATACTATTCGGCAGTAGATTTAATCATGTACATGCTTTTTGCAGGCTTAACAACAGGAATTTCATTCAATAGGGAAAGAGAAAATGGGACATTATCTCGATTAAATTCGCTGCCGATTCCCAATTTTCAGATCGTTTTAGGCATATTATTGGGGAATGGAATTATCGCCAGTATTCAAACTTTTTGCATCATTATAGGTACGAAGGTTATATTTGGCGTCGATTGGGGGAATCAGTTTCTAACCTTGACGATTATTTGCAGCATTTCCATCGTTATTTCAATAATCATGGGAACATTGGTTGCGTTCATTGTCAAATCATCAAAGGCAGTACATGCCATTCTGCAATTTATAATTATTTTTATGACATTTGTAAGTGGTGGCTTTGCTGCAAATCTGGATCATTTTAAAGTATTCGCATTTTTAGAGAAATTCACCGTTAATTATTGGGCGGTCCAAAGCTTGCTGCAAGCCTTTTTAAACAAGAGTTTTACACAAACCATTCCATCTTTAGCTGTCCTCGGTTGTATTTGCGCCGGATTAATTGTTCTAACCTTGCTGGTTTATCGAAGGGTGGGGTACCATGAATAGCTTTCTGATTGCCGGCAATCTAGTGAAGAGAACCTTAAGAAACAAGCGGAGCTGGTTCATGTTTGTTCTACTGCCTATTGTCTTAAGCTATTTGGTCTCCAGTTTATTAAGCAATGCTTACAATAGTGCTGTATCCATTGGCGTATTGAACTTGGATCAAGGGGAATTTGGTACCTATTTTATCAAGGACTTGGCGACTAAACCGAATTACAAAGTTTTTCAATTGGATTCATTGTCTGAACTAAAAGAACAGATCAAGGATAATAAGGTAAATGGTGCTTTCGTTATTCCCGAAATATTCAGCGAAAGCCTTATACAGGGAGATCAAACGGAACTGACACAATATGAATGGGGACAATCGGAGAACACTTTTTCGTTATCCACCAATATTCAATTGGAGATTTCCCTGTTTCGTCATTCTATGGAGAGGCTTTTTAAGGTTTCTCAAGATAATCATTATATAACCGAGCAAATGAAGCGAATTTGGAGCCAACAATTAAACGAATCGAACAAAGCACCCCTGTTGGATAATCATTTAAATCCAAATCCAGAACTCAATACGGTCGTGGGACTGATTATTATGTTTATGATGGGATTTATTAATAAAACGATCTATATCATAACCGAAGATCGTCATGAACGCACCTTAATGCGTGTTTATACTGCGCCAATTAGAACTATTGAGATATTGTTTGGACATATACTCGGAAGCTTTTTTGTAGGCTCCGTACAAATGTGCTTGATCGTTTTTGTTTCTCATTTTGTGCTTGGCTTAAATTATGGCGTCGGTTTGTTCTCACAATTACTCGTATTTGAACTTTTTCTATTGGCTGCTATTGGTTTAGCCTGCATGCTTTCTCATTCTCAGAAAAGCAGTTTGGTAGCTATGAGCCAATCTTTCATCATCATACCCAGCTGCATGTTAGGGGGTTGTTTTTGGCCTACGAATATTATGCCTGATTTCCTGCAGAAGTTTGCTAATTTCGTACCGCAAAAATGGGCGATAGATGCTATAATGAAACTTGCTTCCGGTTTAACTATTCAAGACATTCGCTTTGAAATGGGCATTTTAGTCTTGTTTGCCATTGTTTTTATCGCCTTTGGCTTTAGTGTATTGAAACCAGCAGATGAACATATTTAAATAGAAATAATGTTACAAACATAAGTTGCTAAAACAGTGAATTCATAATAAGATAAAGTTAAGGAAACCGTTGCCTGAGCATCTGTCAAATGATGATTGATTAGGGGAGGGATGGCCATGAGCAAGAGTCATGAAGTGGAATATTGCAATCTGGAATTGCGTTTTGACCGCAGGCTCATCCGAAATTTTATTAAAACCTTAATCCATGAAGGGTATTCCTTGTATTGGAACGAAGGTGAACGACAATTCACAGTTTCCATTCGTACAGGACGAAAGCTGGTGAAGCTGATGTTCCAGCGAGTAGGGGATCGCTTCAAAATTGTCGGCGATTATTGTTTTAAAGACGATAAACTCGTCGAACTGATGGAGAAAATGATTGGAGACACAAGGGGTCACGCTGTTGTCAAACGGTTTAAGGATCGGCAAATTCTAATTGAAAGCATTATGTTTGGTGAAATTATTCGCATGGTTGAAATTACGGGTATGGAACACAAAGTATTGTATCAGCGTGAACCCGTCATTACCGATGCGGATATGAAACGGGCGATCGTTTCGCAAAGAATCGAACAACGCATTCCCATCTTGCGCTTAGAATTAGATTATGCGCTTTTAGAAATGTATGATGCCATGCAATCGGAAGATGAGCAGGCGAAAGCCAATATCAAACAGAAGCTCGAGGATCTTTACCAAGAAATGGTTAAACTTGAATTATAAGGATGGTAGACGATGAAATATATTTTTTCCTGAAGATCTTTGTGCCCTATGGCCAAGGATCTTTTTTAAATTATATTGAAAAAATTTTTACGTAACGCTATCATATGTTATTATGATTTTTAGATAAGAAACATTATGCAGAGAGGTTGTTGTAAAATTATGGATAAACAGCAAATTGGTGTGGTCGGCTTAGCCGTCATGGGAAAAAATCTTGCCCTGAATATTGAAAGCAGAGGATTCTCGGTTTCCTTATTTAATCGTTCTCCGGAGAAAACGAACGAGTTGCTTGCAGAAGCTCCTGAGAAAAAATTATTGGGGACATTTAGCGTGGAAGAGTTTGTTCACTCTTTGGAAACACCACGTAAAATATTAATCATGGTTAAAGCAGGTCAAGCTACAGATGATACGATTAACCAACTGATTCCTTTTTTAAGCCCAGGCGATATATTGATCGATGGCGGAAACTCGTTTTTTCCGGATACACAGAGACGAAATAAAGAGCTTCAAGCCCAAGGATTCCGTTTTATCGGTACGGGTGTATCCGGAGGTGAGGAAGGTGCTTTAAAAGGTCCGGCAATCATGCCAGGCGGTCAAGAAGATGCTTATAAATTAGTGGAACCTATTTTAACTGCGATTTCTGCTAAAGTGAATGGTGATCCATGTTGTACCTATATCGGGCCCGATGGTGCGGGTCACTATGTGAAAATGGTGCATAACGGTATCGAGTATGGTGATATGCAGCTTATTTGCGAAGCCTATCAATTGCTGAAAGATGTTTTGAATGTCAGCACCAGCGAGCTTCATGAAATTTTTTCGGAATGGAATAAAGGTGAATTAGACAGCTACTTAATTGAAATCACAACTGATATTTTTTCGAAAACAGATCCGGACACGGGTAAACCCATGGTAGATGTCATTCTTGATTCAGCAGGACAAAAAGGTACAGGCAAATGGACAAGCCAAAGTTCATTGGATTTGGGTGTTCCACTATCCATTATTACAGAATCGGTATTTACCCGCTTTATTTCAGCGATGAAAGAAGAGCGTGTTGCTGCGAGCAAATTGTTAAAAGGTCCAAAGCTATCCAAGTATGATGGGGATCGCAAAGAATTCATCGAGGCAATTCGTAAAGCTCTATATGCAAGTAAAATTTGTTCTTATGCACAGGGCTTTGCTCAAATGAGAGCGGCATCTGAAGAGTACAATTGGAATTTAAACTACGGCAGTATTTCGATGATATTCCGTGGTGGTTGCATTATACGCGCGGCTTTCTTACAGAATATTAAAGATGCTTATGACAAAGATCCTGCCTTGAAAAATCTTTTATTAGATAGCTACTTCAGAGGTATAATTGAAAATTATCAAGAAGCATGGAGACATGTTATTGCAATAGCAGTTTCAAGAGGGATTCCTGTTCCTTGCTTTGCTTCCGCTTTGGCTTATTACGACAGCTATCGCACAGAAAGACTGCCAGCTAACTTATTGCAAGCACAAAGAGATTATTTTGGAGCACATACGTTCCAACGGGTCGATAAAGAAGGCAGCTTTCATTTTCAATGGATGGAAAACTAAGTTATGCTTCCCATAAACGCAGTCTCAAGGATCCAAGATTTTAGATGCGTTACTTCTTGATCACAAACAGGTCTGCGTTGTATAAGCATTAAAGCCACTTCGGCAAAAGCTTGAAATCTTTGTAATAAAAGTGGTTGTGAGAGGTCCAATAAAAGCGGATCTTTCTCAGCCACCTTTTTTTTAATCCATTCTAACATCCAAACTACATCTTCCCGACATAAAGGGTGTGTCGGATTTGATATTTGTTCCAGTTTTTGTTGAACTAGGTTGGTTTTCTCTGCCGATCGTATCATTTCATCGTCTCCAATCACTATTTTCTACTATCATCCTTACTACAATAATAAGAATTTATTCATCATCTCCCGATAAATTAAAGAAGAATAGAGAAAGAGGGAATCATTGTGCAGCGCAATAATATCGTGCTAGTGGGGTTTATGGGTACAGGAAAATCAACCGTAGGCCGATTTTTAGCGGAAAAACTAGGTTGGGAATTTATCGACACCGATCATTATATAGAGAAGCAGGAAGGGGCTAGTATTCCTGAGCTCTTCGCAAATCGAGGTGAAATGTATTTTCGTGAGGTAGAAACGGGTGCCATACGAGATATTTTAAGTAAATCTAATCAAGTGATTTCAACAGGAGGAGGGGCTGTGCTTTTGAAAGAGAATAGGGCTTACATGAAACAGAACGGCTTCGTCATCGCGCTTACAGCATCTGTAGATACGATCATTCAACGAGTAGGCGGGGATCGAAACCGTCCGTTGTTGCAAGGGAACCCGCAAGAGGTTGTGCCTATGCTGTTGGAGAAACGAAAGCATGCGTACGATTTTGCAGATGCGAAAATCTCTACGGATAAATTGCGGGTTGAACATATTGCACATCGAATACTGGTGATTTATAACAAAGGGAACAAACTCGTTTAGTCCGTTTGAATCCATTCCAGCATGCCGCCGCTCATATTTTTAAGTCCAGGAACTCCTTGGGATTGTAAAAATTCATATGCTTTTTGACTGCGCTTGCCACTGCGGCAAACTAATATAATTTCATCCGTTTGTGGAATTTCGCTCATTCTTTGCGGAATTTCAGCCAGTGGGATGTGGATGGCCCCAGGTATTATTCCTTCGGCAACTTCTTCTGCTTCACGAACATCGATAATGGTTAATTTCACCTCTTGTTTTAATTTTTCTTTCAATTCTACTGGTGAAATGAACTCGATCATGGCGTCATATCCTCTCGTTAAATATTTATAATGATTATGATAAGTTCAAAAATAAGTGATGTCAAACAATACGCTTAATATTGAATAAGGGAAAGTGCATGCCAATGAATGTAATAAAAAGAAAGCAGCTTAAAGAAGTCGCTCTAGTTTTTCTGAAATTGGGCACAACGGCATTTGGCGGACCGGCTGCTCATATTGCGATGATGGATGATGAAATTGTAAAACGGCGACAATGGGTGAACCGTGCCACCTTTCTGGATTTACTAGGCGCCTCTAATCTCATTCCGGGTCCGAATTCGACAGAATTGGCGATCCATTTGGGATATAAGCGCGCTGGTTGGCTTGGTTTGTTGACAGCGGGCGTTTGCTTTATCACACCTGCAATGCTCATTGTTTGGCTGCTTGCAATGCTTTATCAGCGCTATCAAACCGTACCAGAGCTATCGTATGTGATCTATGGTATTAAACCAGTCATTATCGCCATTGTTTTACAAGCCCTGTGGAGTCTTGGCAAAACCGCAGTAAAATCTTTCCCTACTGGTATAGTTGTTGCAATTGCTGTGGTTTTTTCCATAATGGGATGGAATGAGCTTTTACTGCTGCTTTTATCCGGAGTGGGAATCATGCTATGGATGAATCGGAAAAATCTAACCCAAAACTCATTTTTTACAGCTTGGATACCCTTGCCATTGCTTTCTTTATCCGATGCGACTTTACCTGTAACAACAAATTCTAAGCTAGCTCCCCTTGGTCTGACTTCATTATTTTTCACTTTTTTAAAAATAGGCTCTGTGCTTTATGGAAGCGGATATGTGCTGCTTGCATTTTTACAATCTGATTTTGTCGAGCATTTCGGCGCTTTAACATCGCAGCAATTGTTGGACGCTGTTTCTGTGGGGCAATTTACACCGGGTCCCGTATTTACAACAGCCACCTTTGTAGGATACTTAATTCAGGGAAATGCTGGCGCATTCTTAGCAACCTTAGCTATTTTTTTGCCGGCGTTTATCTTCGTGGCTTTAATTAGTCCATGGTCGACAAAATTAAGACAATCGGTTTGGTTATCCCGATTGCTTGATGGCATTAATGCAGCTTCGTTTGGTTTGATGGTCTTTGTAAGCTATCAATTAGGAAGAACTGCATTGATGGATTGGTGGACATACTTGCTTGCAGCAGCAGCTTTATTTATCCTTTTACGTTATAAAATCAACTCCATTTGGCTCGTCCTTGGCGGTGGATTCGTCGGTTGGCTTATTCAAAGCAATTCCTAAGTAACGAACTTTATGTTAAACTTAAGCTTAATTTATACTAAAAGGAGAATTCCATAAAATGAAGGCTATCATAAAACCTGTTGAACGATTGCAGGGAGAAATTAACGCGCTCTCGTCCAAAAACTATACCACTCGTTATTTACTTATAGCTGCTTTAGCCGAAGGCACAAGCACCATTTATTATCCTGCTCACAGTGAAGATAGTGACGCTATGCGTCGTTGTATAAGAGATTTGGGAGCTATTATTGAGGAAGATGATGAGAAGATAACGATTACTGGTTTTGGCCGTCATCCAAAAGACATTAAGGAACTTAATGTTGGCAATGCGGGAGCTGTGCTGCGTTTTTTAATGTCCATCGCATCGTTTTGTTCAAATCTGACTTTCGTAAATTCCTATCCTCATTCTTTAGGCAAACGTCCACATCATGATTTGATCGATTCATTGAAGCAAATGGGGATAAAGATCCAACATAACGAAGGAAAATTGCCAATAACCATAGATGGTGGACATCCGCGAGGAGGGAAGATCACGGTCTCAGGCAATGTCAGTTCACAATTTTTAAGCTCGCTTTTATTTATGTGTCCCTTGCTTGAAGAAGATAGCGAGATAGAAGTTTTGCACGACTTAAAATCAAAAGTGATTATTGGACAAACCTTGGAAGTTTTAGCGCAAGCGGGAATTCAAGTCGAAGCCAGCGCAGATTTAATGCATTATCAAATCAAAGGAAATCAATCCTATTCAGCACAAAAATATGTAGTACAAGGTGATTATCCTGGATCGGCTGCGATACTTGCGGCAGCAGCTGTCACCCATTCAGATGTGAAAATATTTCGTTTGCCCGAGCAAAGTAAACAAGGTGAACGAGCCGTTGTTGATGTGCTGAAGGCCATGGGAGTTAACATTGTCCATGAGAATGGAACTGTCCATGTTTTAGGTAATCAGGTGCTGAAAGCTGGGGAATTTGACGGAGACCATTTTACAGACGGCGTGCTTGCAATGGTGGCGGCTGCCGTATTTGCTGAGGGTACTTCGCGTTTTTACAATGTAGAAAATTTGCGATACAAAGAATGTGATCGCATTACTGATTTTCTTCGGGAGCTGCGTAAAGCAGGAGCCGACGTTGAAGAGAAACAAAGCGAAATTATCGTTCATGGTAAGCCAAATGGGGTTTCTGGAGGCGTTGAGATTGACGCTCATTTCGATCATCGTGTGATCATGGCTTTAACTGTAGTAGGTCTGCGTTCTAAGCAAGGACTTGTGATTCATGATGCGCACCACGTCGCGAAATCTTACCCGCAATATTTTAAACATCTGCTTGCTCTAGGTGCTGAGATTGAATTGATAGAAGACTAATTAGAGCTAGTAAATAATGGATAAAAGAGTGATGCCAAATGAATGGAATCGGGAAAACGTTGAAATATGCCTTTAGTGTTTTTATTGTGATTGGATTGGCTTTTTCCAGTGGTGTATTTGGTGTACTACTTTATGGCAAGATAACGGATAGAAATTTGCTTGCTCCGTCCAATCTAAGCGATGCTGTGGTTTATGCTGAAAATATGCGAACCCCAATACAAACACCAAAGCCTCAATCAATTATTTTAAAACCTACGCCAATTATTTCAGCTATGCTTACAGCACCGTTAGTTAAACAGAATCCCGAGCTTCCTTATGGCTGTGAAATTACAAGTTTAACGATGCTGCTGCAATATTATGGAATAAATAAAAATAAAATGGATTTAGTACCTGAAATGAAATATGACCCTACGGAAGCGAAAACGGATAACGAAGGAAATATTATATACTGGGGTAATCCTAATTCTGGATTTGTCGGGGACATAACAGGTAATTATCCAGGATTTGGAATTTATCATACGGCGCTTATGGAATTATTACACAAATATGTTCCAACGGCTGTTGATTTGACAGGAACTACATTTGAAACGTTAGAGCAACAAATAGCTCTAGGAATTCCTGTTGAGGTTTGGACTACGGTAGATTATTTAGATCCTGTTTCTTGGGTGGAATGGGATTCGCCATCAGGGCCGATACGTACATCGTTTGCTGAGCATGCTGTTCTGCTAGTTGGATATGATCAAGACGATGTCTATGTGAACGATCCACTTAGCGGCCAAAGCAATGTGCAAATTAATAAAGCTCTTTTTACGAATACATGGGGGACGATGGGAAAACAAGCGCTTTCCTATAATAAATAAGATTACTGGAGGGAATATCGAATGGCATTTGAGAATCCATCACGAGAACAAATTAAACAAATTTTAACCGACACGAAGGTTATTGCAGTAGTTGGCCTATCCGATAATCCGGATCGTATTTCCTATATGGTTTCACAAGCCATGCAGGATAAAGGATATCGTATTATTCCAGTTAATCCGAATGCTGAGCAAATTCTCGGTGAAAAGAGTTATGCTTCTCTCGAAGACATCCCAGACTCGATTGATATTGTCAATGTTTTTAGACGCAGTGAGCACATCGTTCCCATTGCAGAAGAAGCTGTGAAAATTAAAGCGAAGGTGCTTTGGCTGCAGCAAGGTATTTACAATGAAGCAGCAGCTCAAATTGCCGAGGATCATGGGATTGAAGTTATTATGGACCGTTGTATTAAAGTAGAAGATTCAATTCTTTTACCAAAAAAACAATAAGATTAGATCCCAAACTCCAATAGCTTCCACAAATAAAATTGACGTACTCTGACGAAACTAAAGGAGGCTTCATGAAAAACCATGAAGACTAACTTTTGTAATTGGAGGATGACACGTGAATAATCAGTATGGTTCCCAAGGGCAATCCCAATATCGTGGCATGCAAAAATCGTTTCAGCCGACTGGATTTGTTAATTCTCTTTATGGTCAAGGACAAAATGCGAGCAGTTTTAGCAATAACCAATTTTCTAACCCGCAATCGTTTCACACAGCTCAATATAAAGGTGACCAAGCAGGTCATGACAGTTATTTGCGCTCAGATTCAAACAGCCCGGCACAGCAAAATCAAAATCAATTTGGCGGTTTTAACCAAAATCAATCATTTGCTTCGAACCAAAGCCGAATGGGCTATAACCAAAATCAGTATGCATCTCAACAAAACCAACAAAACCAACAAAACCAACAAAACCAATTTTCCAGACCTTCTACAAGCATGAATTCTGGACTTGGCAACAGTGGATTCAGTACTTCCAGTGGCTCTGCTTATGGTTCGACTCCTTCTTTCAATACGCAATCGAACCATTTGAGTAACTATCGTGGCAACCAACAAGGGCATGATAGCTATTTGCGTTCGGATTCTGCAAATCCTACACAACAAAATCAGTTCCAAAACATGAACCAAAATCAGAATCAGAATCAGCAACAAAATCAATTTAATACGGGATCTTACGGTTCATAAGTGTGTCAGAAACGCAGACAACAACGACATCGGATCGAGAATTAATTACCGATAAAGAACTGCATTACATCAAAGATTTTTTATCGTGGGAATTGCTGGCAATGAAAAAATGCAATGAAACAGCAAACCTTTGTATGGATTCTGCGATCCAAAGTACAATTCGTCAAACCGGTGAAAAGCACAAACAACATTATGATGCAATTTTATCCCTGCTTCAATAAACAACAGAGGTGATTTGCGATTGGTAGTTGAACTGGCAATGCCTAAACCAGCGGGAGAACCAAAAGTGAAGGGTCCAGGGATGAATGACCGCGATCGTATAAACGACATTCTCGCGACGGAAAAATCAATGTCAAACGGGTATAACATCGGTTTGAATGAAATGCAGAATCCAAAGCTGCGCAAAACCATAAGAGATGTGCTCCATGATACGCATACTTCACAAGAGCGGCTTTTCGATCAGATGTTTCAAAACGGCTGGTATAAAATGAAGGTTGCCGATACGCAAGAGGTTGAAGCAGCCTATAAGCAATTTAATAACTACCACACACAATTTCCATCATTTTAATAGCCGTTATTAAAACCCTGAGATTTCAGGGTTTTTCTTTGACAAAAACATGGAGAAGCTTTACCATCATTATTAATGTGTATGAATTGTTTGGTAGAGAGGAGCTACATTTCATGAATTGGATGGGCAATTTACAGCAGCTCGGTCGCTCTTTAATGCTTCCAACAATTGCCTTGCCTGTTGCTGCCATTTTTCTTAGTCTTGGCGCATTGCCTTGGGATTCGTTAGATTTAGAAAAAGTAGGTCATATATTAAATTTTGCAGGGACGATAATTTTCGATAAACTTCCCTTTATATTTGCCGTTGGTGTTGCTTTGGGCTTAACTGAAAATGCTGGGACCTCAGGGATGTCGGCTTTGCTTGGCTATTTTCTGTTTAATGAAATGACGTTAAAATATATTGGTCCATCCTTTCAATTAGGCGTTTCCGGTGGTATTGCAATTGGGATTTTGGCTGCTTTATCTTATCATTGGTTTCGTAACATCAAGCTTCCGGAATATATCCACTTTTTTGGCGGGACGAGATTTGTTCCCATATTCATGGGTTTTATCACGATTTTATTATCTGTTTTAATGATTGCAATAGGTCCTTACATACAGACATTTTTAATAAATGTAGGGAATTGGTTGATAAATCTTGGCGGTTTTGGTGTCTTCCTTTATGGTGTGGGTTATCGTTTGCTTATACCCACTGGACTTCATCATATACTGAATAACGTTTATTGGTTTCAAGCAGGTTCATTTGTTAAGAATGGTCAGGTCATTTATGGGGATTTGCCACGCTTTTTTGCGGGAGATCCACAGGCAGGTATTTATATGGCTGGACTCTACCCCATCATGATGTTTGCTTTGCCTGCCATTGCATTAGCTATTATTCACGAGGCGAGGGAAGATTTAAAACCGAAAATCCGTGCGACCTTTTTAGTCGCGGCCTTAGCCTCTTTTCTTACAGGTGTAACAGAACCAATTGAATTTGCCTTTTTGTTTGTAGCTCCGTACTTATTTTTCATTCATGCATTGCTTTCTGGATTGGCGATGTGGATTGCTTATGCTCTTCATATTCATCATGGATTTTCATTTTCAGCAGGGGCAATTGATTTTGTGATCAATCTACACTTGGCCCAACGCGGATTGTGGTTAATTCCCATTGGGATTATTTACGGTTTAGTTTACTATTTTTTATTTCGCTGGGCTATCGCGCGCTTTCAAATTCCCACCCCTGGCAGAGAAGAGGGCTCTTCATTGGAAGAATGGGCTGGCGATATTCCTTATCGTTCCCCGTTAATTTTGCAAGCGCTTGGGGGCAAAAATAACATCCGAACCATTGAGGCATGTATTACACGATTACGCTTAACTTTAGAAAATGATCGTTTGATTGACATTCCCGCTTTGAAACATTTAGGTGCTGCTGGTGTCATTAGATTGGGCGGTGGTAATATTCAAGTTGTATTTGGAACGTATTCAGAGCTCATTCGTGAAGAAATCATGAAGGTAACACGTAAAGATATTCGTCCAGTCATGTTTAATTCACCTGTACAAGGTAGGATGATTGCTTTAGAGGACATACCTGATCCCATTTTTGCTAAAGGAGTTGTCGGGAATGGGGTGGCCTTTATACCAGAACGCGGTGAGTTAGTATCCCCCGTATTTGGTAAGATTGCGCATGTTTTCCCCTCCATGCATGCTATTGGAATTGTCACTCCGGATGGTTTAGAGGTATTATTGCACATTGGGATTGATACAGCGAATCTTCAAGGTAAATGGTTTACAGCCCATGTAAAAGAAGGCGACGAAGTGGTCGCAGGACAGCTGCTGATCAAATTTAATTTGCAGAAGGTGAAGCAATACGGCAAATCCCTGGTTACACCTATGCTGATTACGAATCCTGATCGTGTCAAATCTTGGAGCTTTGCTCCGTTTAAATCTGTAAAAAAAGGACAGAATGCGGTCATGTCTGTTGTTTTAAAAGCTGAACGCGCTGCAGGGGGACAAACACATGGCTAAAGGCACAGGAGCATCCCCAGGAATCGCGATTGGTAAAGCTTTTGTTCTTCCCGCCTGGGAATGGGATTTGTCGGATGAAATGGTCGGTGTAGATGATCTGGCCCTGGAGTTCGAAAAATTATACGATGGCATCCGTTCTTCGAAGGATGAATTGCAGCATATCAAAAAAGATATTTTTAATTTAATTGGCGAAGAAGAATCCAATATTTTCGATGCTCATTTAGCCATTCTTGAAGACCCGATCTTTATGAACGAGGTGCAAGGCATTATGCAGCGTCAATTTAAAGTGGCTGAGGTTGCAGTGAAAGAAACGATTGATAAATTTGTCAATATGTTCGAATTGCTGGATGATTCGTATATGAAGGAAAGATCTGCCGATATTAGAGATGTAGGAAATCGCTTGCTGAAGCATTTGCTTGGTGAATTAGACGAACCAGCACCACCTGCAAACCACCCTTATATTTTAGTATCCAAAGAGTTATCTCCTTCACAGCTTGCTCATCTAGACAACCAGCAAATGCTTGGAATTGTCACGCTGCAGGGTGGAGCGACGTCACATGCGGCTATCATGGCCCGCGCGCTTGAAGTTCCTTTTGTTTTGGGAATGGAAGGGAAATTGGAAAAACCGATCGTAACTGGAGATTTGCTTATTATTGACGGCGAAGATGGAATTGTTTACGTCAACCCTGTGCAAGAGCTTGTGGAAGAATATATTCAACGTAAAAAGAGTTTATTGGCCCATCGTGAATGGCTGCAGGAAATCGTAAACGTCCCCCCTGTTACATTAGACGGTCAGTTCATGGAACTTAAAGCTAATATTAGTTCACTGAAAGAGCTGGATTTAGCTTTAAAAAATGGTGCTTCCGGTGTTGGGCTATTTCGGACAGAATTTATTTATCTGGATCGTACTACGTTGCCTAAAGAAGAAGAACAATTTGAGGTATATCGCCAAGCTGCCGAGAAGCTGCAGGGGAAGTCGTTAATTATCCGCACCTTGGATATTGGCGGCGACAAAAGCGCAGGCTTTATAAGCATACCAGAAGAAGATAATCCCTCTCTTGGTTATCGGGCCATTCGTATTTCATTGGATCGAAGAGATATCTTCAAAACGCAGCTAAAAGCAATATTGCGAGCAAGCCATTACGGGTCTATTAAAATCATGTACCCAATGATCTCCTCGATTGATGAAGTTCGTAAAGCAAATTTGGTATTAGATCAGGCTAAAAAAGAATTAATCGAACTTCAGCAGCCGTTTGACGCGGAAATTGAAGTAGGGATTATGATTGAAGTGCCAGCTGCGGTTATTATTGCAGATCAGCTTGCTGAAGAAGTACAATTTTTCAGCATAGGCACAAACGATTTGACTCAGTATGTATTAGCCGTTGATCGTATGAATGAAACGATTGCTCATTTATATGATCCCTATCATCCAGCCATTATACGTATGCTTAAAATGACGGTAGATGCTGCTCAAAGACAAGGAATTCCTGTTAGCGTCTGCGGGGAATTAGCGGGGGATGTCAGAGCTATTCCACTTTGGTTAGATTTGGGGATTAATGAGCTCAGCATGTCGGTACAGTCCTTGCTGACTTTTAAAAATCGCTTCATTCATACTAGAAAATCTGCAAGTAAAAAATTAATTGAACAAGCGATAGCATGTAAAACCAGTGAACAAATTCATTTGTTATTGGAACAATGCAGACGTTTAAATTAGTCGTAGATTATCTATATAAGTTTTTCTAAAAAAATTTCGGGAGGTTTGAGGATGAATTTAATCGGGAAAAAAGTTTTAGCTTTTGTAGATGAGGAATTTGAAGATTTGGAAATGTGGTATCCAGTACTGCGCATGCGTGAAGAAGGCTTGAAAGTTGATCTGGTGGGCCCTCAAGCGAATACGGTTTACCACGGGAAATATGGTGTGCCGATTACTAGTGATTATGCTTTCGATGATGTACAGTGCAGCGATTATATTGGTTTATATGTTGTCGGTGGCTGGGCACCCGATAAATTAAGAAGATATCCAGCTGTTTTGCGATTAACAGAGCAATTTCATAAAGATCAGAAGCCCATTGGCCAAATTTGCCATGCAGGTTGGGTTTTAATTTCGGCGAAAATTGTAAAAGGCTATACGATGACATCTACTCCAGGCATTCGCGATGATTTGGAAAATGCAGGAGCGACTTGGGTAGACGAGGAAGTCGTAATTGATCGTAATATTGTTTCAGGGAGACGCCCGCCGGATTTGCCTGCATTTATGAAACAATATATCCGGATTCTTACTGAATTTAACAAGTAAAGCAATCCAAAATAATTGGCAATAAGTGGCCGGTGATTCCATGCAGGAATTTGATATAATCGGTAGAATATTGATTATATCGATATATAGTTGTTGAACTAAAGTGTTTATGATCTGTAGAGCTTTCGTTTAACTTCTATTGTTCTTCTTGGGACGGAGGTGTCTTCTTTGCTAAAGCAATGCAGTTGTGGGTACAAGATGAGTATTCAACTACGAACAGTCATCTATAAAAATAAAATTGAAATCGAACATGTACCGATTTATACGTGTGAATCTTGTAGTAAGAGCGAGGTTTTTCAAGCTGTAAAAGCTGAGCTAAGCGAATTGATTCGACATTTAGGACATATTCCGGATAAACAGCAGATTTATTTTAGCGATCAAAGTGAATTGGCTTATCTGCTGGTGTTAGCTTCTAATAAGGAATATAAGCAATTTCCAGTTGATCAAATATTAAATGAGCGTATTAATGAATTATTGGATTTACTGCTTTTAGCCCACTCATTACATGATGAACCGTGGGTCGATGATATTCGTAAACGACTAGCTCAGCTTACCAAAAAAACCTTAAGTACATATGATTTCACATGATTTTACGAACGAAAAGGCTTGGTTTAGGGTTTTCGTTGCACAAAGTATGTATTTGTCGTATCATATGTTTAACTAACTTGTTCGAAAATATTATTGTGTAAATGGAGAGAATGACTGTGACTGTTACAATTTATGACGTTGCACGTGAAGCTGGAGTATCAATGGCAACTGTTTCCAGAGTTGTGAATAACAACCCTAATGTAAAACCACAAACCCGCAAAAAGGTTTTTGAAGCGATTGAACGCCTTGGCTACAGACCTAATGCTGTTGCAAGAGGGCTTGCCAGCAAGAAAACAACTACAGTGGGTGTTGTAATCCCGGATATCTCTAATGCGATTTTTGCTGAAGTGGCAAGAGGTATTGAAGATATTGCTACCATGTACCGTTACAATATTATTTTGTGTAATGCGGATAAAAAGAAAGACAAGGAAATCAGTGTCATCAATACATTGCTTGAAAAACAAGTGGATGGATTGTTGTTCATGGGAGGCACGGTTACACAAGAGCATATAGAAGCTTTTAGAAGCTCTTCCGTTCCCATTGTCTTGTGTGCCACTACAGATAACAATAATACCATTCCAGCCGTAGACATCAATCATGAAGATGCCGCATTTGACGCTGTTCGTTTACTTATTGAACATGGACATCGCAATATAGGGATGATTAGCGGTACATTGCAGGATCCTGCTAATGGTTATGCTCGTTATCAAGGCTATAAGAAAGCGTTAGAGCAAGCAAATATACCTCTGCGTGAGGACTATGTTCGTGTCGGCAATTACCGCTATGAATCTGGAATTGAAGCCATGAAGTATTTCTTAAGCTTACCTGAACGCCCAACGGCTATATTCTCTGCTACGGACGAAATGGCAATCGGAGCCATACATACAATACAAGATGCGGGTTTGAATGTTCCTGAGGACATATCTGTGATCAGTGTTGATAATAGTCGCATGGCATCGATGGTTAGGCCGTTGCTAACTACAGTGGCACAGCCGATGTATGATATAGGTGCTGTTTCAATGAGATTGTTAACAAAACTAATGAATAAAGAAAATATAGAGCAAGCCAAATTTGTGCTACCTCATGAAATTATTGTTCGCAAATCAGTGGCTCACGTAAAGTGAGCCGTTTTTTTTTTTTGCTAAATCAAGCATACCAAACCAAAATGAAATCTAAGGAGAACAGAATGATCAAATATAGTAAGATCGGCATTATTGGCGCCATGGTGGAAGAAATAGAACTGCTTCACGCAAAAATGGACGTGTCGCAATCAGTCAAACATGCAGGTATCACATTTATCGAAGGCAAGCTTCGTAATCAAACGATAGTCGTTTGTAAATCTGGCGTAGGCAAAGTAAATGCAGCTATGTGCACCCAAGCATTAATCGATCAATTTGATATTCAGGCAGTTATTTTCACGGGTGTAGCTGGTGCACTAGATCCAACGCTTAATATAGGGGATGTTGTAATCTCGACAGATTGTCAACAGCATGATATGGATGTAACTGCGCTTGGATTTCCGCGAGGCACGATTCCTTTTCAGGCGACTTCCCTATTTGAAGCAGATCAGTATTTAAGTGATTTAGCTTATCATGCCAGTGTAACCTTGTTTGCGGAGAAAGCTAAGCGCGGTCGTATTTTATCGGGGGATCAATTTATTGCAAATCGTGAAAAAGTGTCAAAATTATTTGCTGAATTTCAGGGAATTTGTACAGAGATGGAAGGTGCGGCTACCGCGCAAGTTTGTGTGACTAATCAGATACCTTTTGTAGTTGTTCGGTCGATGTCAGATAAAGCAGATGGCTCCGCTCCTGGGAATTTTAACGAATTTATGCAGCAGGCTGCATTACATTCCTTTCAAATCGTCGAGGAAATGCTCAAAAGTTTAAATTGAGGGCATCCCACAGGCACAGGGGAGAGCCCTTTAATTTTTTGTGTTGCACAAAGGAATCAAGGTAATGACGCTGCCCATCAATGGTGTGATGGTCGTTGGATTGCGCTTGGCGGCGGTGGACGGCGAAATGCATTAAGTTCAGAGTGTAAGTTGTATTGACGCAGAATCTCCGCCGGAACAGGACCTTCAACAATGATCAACTGAGATTTATTAGGTCACTTATAATAAATTTTAATAGCAAAGAAAAGGTGTAGGCGAAGGGAAGTGACTATGATATACTTTAAATGTTGTTTTTCTTTGAGAACCTATTATAGCGTGTGTTTAATAAGTAGGGATGCGGCATATGAGGGATGTGCCTAAGCATATGCTCCCGAAGCCAGTTTTGCTAAAGCAAAACTTTCAACTCTCCGGTCACATTCCCTCATATGCTCTCCACCACTTATTAAACACACTTTATTTAGAATGCTTACATAAATTTTGTTTTGCTTTACTGTATTTTTGTAAGCGTTTCAAATACACATTATTCGGAGGGAAAAATCATGAGCGATACGCATAATGAAAAAATCGCGGTTTCTGCAGTAAAGTCTAATCTTGGAAATTATGATGAAGCGCGGCAAAACTTCAGCTGGGACCATATTGAGCAGCAATTTACTTGGTCCGCATCGGGGAAAGTTAACATGGCGTATGAAGCGATCGACCGGCATGCTGAATCCGCACGCAGGGACAAGATTGCGCTTTATTACAGCGATGCTGCACGTGAAGAGCAGTATACATTTAACGATATGAAACGTGAATCAAACCGCTTTGGAAATGTACTTCGTTCCATTGGCGTAGGTAAAGGGGATCGTATTTTTATCTTTATGCCGCGTACTCCAGAGCTTTATTTTTCCTTGTTTGGCTCATTAAAGGTAGGAGCAATTGTTGGGCCCATGTTTGAAGCCTTTATGGAAACGGCCGTAAAAGACCGTCTTGAGGACAGTGGTGCCATTGCCATCATCACGACGCCGGCATTGCTGCCGCGCATCTCTATTGCTGAACTTCCAGAACTAAAACATATAATTCTTGTTGGAGATAGCGTCGAACCTGCAAAAGGTCAAATCAGCTATGACAAAGCAATGAGTGAAGCCTCAGAGGAACTGGAAATGGAATGGCTTGACCGTGAAGATGGACTAATCATTCATTATACTTCCGGTTCGACAGGAAAACCAAAAGGTGTTTTTCATGTACAAAATGCGATGTTACAGCATTATTATACAGGGAAAATTGTCCTGGATTTGCAGGAAGATGATGTATATTGGTGTACAGCAGACCCAGGTTGGGTTACAGGGACCTCATATGGCATTTTTGCACCATGGTTGAATGGAGCGACGAATGTAATTCGTGGGGGACGTTTTAGCCCGCAGGATTGGTATCAAACGATAGAACGTTATAAAGTAACTGTATGGTATAGTGCACCTACTGCATTTCGTATGATGATGGGTGCAGGGGATGACACAGTAACACAACATGATTTGTCTTCGCTGCGCCATGTGTTAAGCGTGGGTGAACCGCTCAATCCTGAAGTTGTAAGATGGGGATTGAAGGTATACAAACAACGCATTCATGATACCTGGTGGATGACAGAAACGGGAAGTCAGTTGATTTGTAACTATCCTTCAATGGAAATCAAACCAGGCTCGATGGGTAAACCCATTCCGGGTGTTGAAGCTTCGATTATCGATGATGCGGGCAACGAATTGCCGCCTTATCGAATGGGTAATTTGGCTATCAAAACTTCATGGCCTTCCATGATGCGTAAGATATGGAACAACCCTGGTAAATTTGAAGAATACTTCCGTCTTACGGGTTGGTACGTTTCAGGGGATTCGGCTTACCGTGATGAGGATGGTTATTTTTGGTTCCAAGGTCGTGTAGATGATGTAATTAATACATCTGGTGAAAGAGTCGGTCCGTTTGAAGTGGAAAGCAAGCTAATAGAGCACCCAGCAGTCGCTGAGGCGGGCGTTATTGGTAAACCAGACCCACTGCGCGGTGAAGTGATTAAAGCCTTTATATCCTTAAGAGAGGGGTTTACGCCCTCGGAGGAACTTAAAGCCGAGATTGCAAAATTTGTGAAGGAAGGGCTATCTGCCCATGCTGCTCCTCGTGAAATCGAATTTAAAGATAAATTACCAAAAACTCGAAGTGGTAAAATTATGCGTCGCGTATTAAAGGCATGGGAGCTTAACCTTCCTACCGGTGATTTATCAACAATCGAAGACTAATGAATCAGAGCAATTTAACTTGAAAAAGAGGCTGTTCCCTAAGTCAATGACTTTCGGAACAGCCTCTTATAAATTTGGACAAACGCTGCCGTCTTGAAAAGACGGCATAGCCGTTTATCCTTATGGAGATTTATATTCGACAGGCAATGACATCGCTGATTCGCCTTTTTGGTTAACAGCACTTACGCTATAAAAGCCGTCAAATTTTCCTGCATAATAAAGATATTGCGGCAAGCTGGCAGCAGTACCTAATTTTCGATACGTGCCATTTACCGATTCAGAGTAAAACAAATTATACTTTTGAACCATTTCTTTGGCAGGATTTGCATTCCAATCGATTTGTAAGTTTAATGGATTCAATTTAAAGTGCATTCCAACAGGCGTGGAAGGAGGAGCAGTGACATTGCTGCTGACTTCACCTGTAGGGCTTATTATTAGATCTCCACTAGGATTGTTAGGAAAGGGTGCACTCGTTCCATCTGTATTGGCAATAGCACTTGGTTGAGATTCCTTTCCGACAATATTCACAGCCGTTATATAATATCCTGTGGATGTATTCGAAAAAAGAGGATCGCTGAATATCGCTTCTTGACCGGCCATGACTATTTTCCCAATTTGTTTTTGGAATGGTTCATTGTTAATGGATCGATATAAGCGATAGCCCACTACATTAGGATTTCCACTTGGTGTAAAGGAAATACGATTTGCATCTCCAGCACGAATGAGTAATAGATTTGTCGGCGCATCCGGCACAAGTGTATCGTCTACCCGTGGATCAATTACATCAGGTGCATAATCCGCAATATCTGAAGGGACAAAGCTATCGACTCGTTTACGTTTAGCTGCAGGTGTTTTTTCCATAATGTCCGTGATTTTTTTCAAAATCGTCACGATGGATTCTTTATGCTTCACTACTACTTTTTCTTGAAGAAATTCATCTGGCGTAGCTGGATTTGGAATGTAATTAATTTTGTCAAAGGTAATGTATTTAGCCTTGACCATCACATCGTCTAACTCAGTAGGTATATATTTTTTATTGAAAATATCCGTTGTCGTATGATCAGATCCTGACGTCAGCTCATTAGGTAATTTTCCGGATAAAGTGGAAACCGTAACATCGACAATATTTGCTGGCCTTTCAAACGTCTTGGTGGGGAACAATTCCGGTTTTTTATCAATTACAGCATCCATTACTAAAGCCCATATGTTTTTAGCACGGCTGGTTCCCCCAGGTTTAACAAGTTTGTTAACAGGTTGATCATAACCTGCCCATACACCTACTGTTATATCGGGAGAATAGCCCATAAACCAAGCATCTGCATCGTCCTGAGTAGAACCCGTTTTACCAACAATCGGGATTTTCCCGTAATGCTTAAATTTAGTCATCAGATCAGTAGCCGTTCCCTGAGTAATAACCGTACGCATCATATCTGTCATTAAATAGGCCGTTTCCTGTGAGAATATATTGCTTGGCTTTTTCTCGTGCTCGTAGATCGTATTTCCATTGCCGTCGACAATTTTACGAATTAAATAGGCTTCGTTAAACACACCTTTATTGGCGATGGAAGTGTAAGCATTGGTTAGTTCTTTAACGCTAACACCCTTAGAAAGACCACCAATTACACCCGTTTGTGCAGAGAAATCACTCGGTACAATGGAGTTAATGCCCATTTTTTTGGCATATCCCCATGCTTCGTTAATACCGACTGCATTAAGGAATAGACGTATAGCTGGAATGTTATAGGACTGATTTAAGGCTGTTCTTGCTGTAATTAATCCGTGAAAGCCATTTTGATTAGAATCCCAGTTCGACGGAACAAAAAATCCGCTGCTTTGGCTGGGATCCTTCAAAATGATCGGTACATCATCGATTACCCCGCCTGGCTGAATCGCACCTTTTTCAAGAGCGGGAACATAGGCTGCGATGGGCTTCATTGTAGAACCCGGCTGACGATAGGATTGTGTGGCATGATTCAATTGCTCGGCGTAAAAATCTCTGCCTTCCATCATACCAAGGATCGCACCGTTCTTGTTGTCCATCATAATTGCACCGATTTGTTCAATCCCTTTTACCTTATCATCCGGTGTGAAATTCTTTTTGTCCGCTGCAATGGCTTGCATGGAATCGTAAATGGTTTTATCAATAGTTGTATATATTTTATATCCGCCATGCTGCATTTGATCATGAACATCTTTAAGCGCGTTGTTATAAGCATCTTTTTGACTTTGCGTATTCAGTGACAAATTAGGATATTGTTTTTTCAAAATGATATCTGCAGCATTATTTTCTACTTCGATCATTAAATAAGGATATGATGTATATGCCTTGGGCTTCGTTTTAGCTAACGAGCCTTTAAGATCAAATTGCAGAGCATCTTCATATTGCGTTTGGTCAATTTTATTTTCTTCGAGCATTCGTTTTAGCACGAGCTGCTGACGGTTGATCGCCCTTTTAAATGATTCCGCATCGAACTCGCCTTTGCCTGAAAAAGCGGAATAATTACTAGGCGATTGCGGCAAGCCGGCTAAATATGCACTTTGGGCAATATTGAGTTTTTTCAGATCATCGACATCGAATATTCCTTTTGCCGCAGCTTTGATTCCAAAGAGGTTGTATCCAGTTGAACCGTTTCCATAAGGGATTTTATTCAAATAAGCCAATAAAATTTCCTCTTTAGATAATAAGCGTTCCATGCGCAAAGAAAGCAGAATTTCTTTCAATTTCCGACTAATCTCTTTATCTAAGCTAAGAAAAGTTCTCCGCGCTAATTGCTGCGTGATTGTGCTTCCGCCTGTTTGCACATCTTCATGACGTACCCTTTGAATCACAGCTCTAAATAATCCATTGGTGTCAATCCCATTATGATTATAAAAATTCTTGTCTTCAATTGAAAGTGTAGCGTCTTTAATTAATAATGGAATATCTTCGGCATTAGCTAACCGACGATCTTCATCGGACCGAAGTTGGCCAACGACATTATCGTCGTTAAAATAAACAAATCCCGTAATGGCGTTATCTTGTAACTGCTCCATGATCATATCCTTACTGCGTACTGGATCGTCTTTGACAATCGCTGAAGCGTATCCGAACAAGGCGCCTGCTGCAAGAAATCCACATACTATAACGGTAATAATCAACCATTTGACCGTAGTATAAAAAATAAATGCTGTTTTCTTAACACCAGGTCTTCTAAAAAATTTTGCTATATTATGTAACATTCGTTTCAGCATGAGCATCCCCCTTGAAATCTCTAATTATTATAGCATAAAAGGGCAGCTGCGGGAAAATTTCGAGAGTAAAAAGAGCCCCTAAGGGCTCGAAGCGAATGCATATGCTAGTCTTTAAATTTAACCAAGTAGTAATTTTTCTTGCCGCGGCGAAGTATAATATACATCCCTTCAAGACGATCCTCAGCTTGAATCATTTTATCCAGATCTGTTATACGGGTTCCATTCATATAGATCGCGCCGCTTTCGATATCCTGTTTGGCTTGTCTCTTAGAAGGGCATGCTTGTGCGTTTATTAAAAGATCAATCAGTGAAAGTGAGTCCATATCCGTGATTTCAATAGAAGGAACATCTTTAAAGGCCTGTTCGATCTCGTCACGCGATAATTGGTTCACTTCACCATTAAACAAAATTTGTGATATTTTTTCTGAACCGGTGACCGCATCTTTGCCATGCACTAAAGCCGTAACTTCACGAGCTAAAGTACGCTGTGCTGATCGTAACTCCGGACTTTGCTGCAGTTCTGTTTCCAAAGCATTGATTTGTTCTGGTGTGAGAAAAGTGAAATATTTTAAGAAACGGATGACATCCACATCTTCTGTGTTGATCCAAAATTGATAAAATTGGTAAGGACTTGTTTTGCTGGCATCCAACCAAATGGTTCCCGACTCTGTCTTCCCGAATTTACTGCCATCACTTTTTGTAACGAGTGGGAGCGTTAGACCATAAGCCCGTTCTTCCGTTGTCCTTCCAATAAGTTCCATGCCAGCCGTAATATTGCCCCATTGATCGCTTCCGCCGATTTGGAGTGTACAACGAAGGGTTTGATTTAATTTCAAGAAATCATATGCTTGTAAAATCATGTAGCTGAATTCAGTAAAAGATATTCCCTTACTCAATCTAGATTCTACAGAGTCTTTGGCAAGCATGTAGTTTAAAGGGAAGTTTTTTCCAATATCGCGTAAAAATGCAATCACATTTAAATTTTCAAACCAATCATAATTATTGGCCATTTTCGCAGGGTTATCAGTAGAGTTAAAGTCCAAAAAACGTGATAATTGTTGTTTAATGCGCTCTGTCCACTGATCAACGATTTCCTTGGAATTCAAGCTGCGCTCGGCAGCTTTACCGCTTGGATCACCAATTAAACCCGTTCCGCCGCCGACAAGAGCAACTGGAATATGGCCCGCCATTTGAAATCTTCTTAAGCATAATATCGGTAATAAGCTCCCAATATGCAAGCTGTCCGCGGTTGGATCAAAGCCTGCATATAAAGTGACCGGTTCCGTGTTAAGCTTTTTTTCCAAACCGAAGCGATCTGTCGCTTGGTGGATTAATCCTCTAAATTCCAAATCCTCTAAAATATTCACAGTGTTCGCCCCTTAGTTATTGATAAGTAAAAATATAAACAAAAAAACCCGCTCCTGCAAAGGAACGAGTTTAATCGCGGTACCACCCTTATTGAAGATGTTTGGTAACATCCTCCGCTTGTTGCTTTAACGACTATTCGCCGTCCTTTGCTAGGAATAATACGGTCGCAAAGACTGCTCCGGGAAGTAATTCGTGATCAATTCTGTACTGATTTGCACCACCATCAGCTCTCTGTAATCAGAAGGTTGAACACTACTTACTGTTAAAAGGCAACAGTATAAACCCATCATTGCTTTGTTGTATGAAATTAACGGCTGTAAAATTCGACGATTTGTTTTTCATCAATTTCTTGCGGCAGTTCGGAACGTTCTGGAAGACGAAGATATCTTCCTTCCATAGTTGCTTCAGTGAATTCAACATAACTAGGAATGTGATGGCGATTCGCCAAAGCTTCTTTGATGGAAGATAGGTTTCTGCTTCTTTCACGCAATCCGATTACATCCGTAGTACTAACGGTGAAGGAAGGAATATCAACTTTTTTACCATTGATCAGAACATGACCATGTGCAACCAATTGACGCGCTCCAGCGCGTGAGTTTGAAAATCCAAGACGGTAGATCAGGTTATCTAACCTGCTTTCCAAAAGGACCATGAAGTTTTCACCTGTCATACCCTTCATATTGTCCGCTTTATCGAATAAATTGCGGAATTGTTTTTCGTTCAAACCGTACATATGGCGAAGCTTTTGTTTTTCTTGCAACTGCATGCCATATCCACTAATTTTTTTCTTTTGTCCGGGACCATGTTGACCTGGAGGGAAAGGACGTTTTGCAATTTCTTTGCCAGTGCCGCTTAATGAAATACCAAGACGACGGCTTAATTTAAATTTAGGACCTGTATAACGAGACATGGATGAATTACTCCTTTAATTGTTTGGTTTAGAGTTTGAAGTGGATCACTTTTGTGCCTGACTTTGTTTAATTGGTTTCTGACAAGAGAGTTCAGCCGCTGTCCTGTCAGCAACAAAATCAGTGAGGGTGACACAACGTATTCATCCTTGAAAATATAATTAATGCTTCTCACTCAACATATAATATTATATGAAATTATAAATTAAAGTCAAGTTAAAGTTTTTTTCAGCTTTAAAAATAGGTTTGACAAATTCATTATTTATTTGTTGAAATAATAGTGCATCTTTCACAAATACATAGTATTATTGAACTATATTTTGTTGTTTAGGAGGGTTGCTCTATGTCAGGTAATCTTAGTAGCCAAGATCATTCTATTAAAGAACCAACACTAATTATAACAGGGCGAAAACTGCATAGTAATCCTTTGAGCCAAATTCCGCAAAATGGTGTCATATTAGGTTTGGATATAAATTCGGATAATGATCAATTAGATATTTTATTAAGCGATAGTTTTATGCTGTGGGTAGAACAATTAATTGTGCAATTCACAAGTGATCTTTGCGATTATTTTGTCTGCAACGGTCAAGGAAAGCTTTTGCAGATGAGCACGCAAATGGAAAGCGCGCTCTCCATTAGCACAAATCAAATTGGTCAAGCAGCTGAAGCTTGTTTCAAGTCGGGGCAGACAGAGATATTAAACATTACTGGTGACGATGAAGCTTTAGAATTAAGCATAGTACCCATATATTCTATTACGAATAATCTCATTGGTATGATTGGCATCGTGGCATCTACAGCAGAAAAAGCGGATTTGGCTGCGGTTATAAAAGGTTTAGCCTTGTCTTTTTTACCCTATATTTTGTTGCAAACCGAAAAAGCGGAAAGTCAACGCATGCTCGTACAAAAGCATCAAATCGAACAAGAATCCAATAAAAGAGATATGTTGTTTGAGGTTACGCAAAAGCTGCATTCGATGATTGATGTGGAATCTGTTTTAACGGAAGTGATTGAACGTATTAGAGAACTCTATCCTTTTGTCGAGGTTAATCTTTTCTTGTCTCAGGATAATCAAAATTCCTCTTTACCGATTAAATCGCTTAATTTCACCAGCGCAGAAGATGATATTTGCACAAGGGCATTTATGGATGGAATTCTTATTCATAATGTTGCAAATGAGTCGCACGAATCTGAAATAGCAGCTCCGCTTTCAGCAAAGCAAGGGGTTTATGGGGTATTGCATCTTTATTCTTTACCCGAATATTTTGATCCGAATGATGTTCAATTCATTCGTTTATTAGCCAGTACAGCGGGATCCGCATTTGAAAATGCGAAGTTATATGAGCAGTCTAATTTTCTGGTAAATGAATTAAGACTGATTAACGAAATTACAACAAAGTTAAATCAAAGCTTAAAGTTAAATGAAATTTTTAGTTTTGCTTCCAGTGAGCTAATTAACATTTTCGGGGCTGAATTCAGTTGTATTTTGCAAATGGATAAAACGGAGAATGAGATGATTGTCCAAGCCAGTAACTTACCGGCGATGTTCCATGAGAAGTTTTCAGTGGATTATGGATTTTCAGGTTTAGTTTATACTACGAAGGAGCCAGTAATCATTTCCGATTATTGGTCAGATCCCAAAATACAGTCAAAGCTTATGGAAGTGACGGGATCGAGGTCGTTGATTGCTTCACCGATTCTGGTAGATGGGGACGTGGTTGGCGTCATATTGGTTTGTCACCGTTTTCCTAACTTCTTTTCATATGAAAATTACAAGCTTCTACAAGTACTATCCGGACATATTGGCTTAACAATAGCAAACGCTTCTCTTCATGCTGAAGTGAAACGGATGGTTATCACAGATAATTTGACGGGATTGTACGCCAGACATTATTTGGACGAACAGGTCAATTATTTCCAGAAGAAAGATTTTTGCGGTTCATTGATCGTGGTTGATATTGATAACTTTAAAGGGGTTAATGATACGTTTGGTCACCAAATCGGTGATAAAATATTAATTCAAGTGAGTGGAATCATCAAAACCTGTATTCGTGATAGTGATATTGCTGCCCGTTGGGGCGGCGAAGAACTGGCCATTTACCTTCCGCAGGTTTCTATTGATCAATCCGTTCGCATTGCAGAAAGAATTCGCAATCGCGTGTTAAATGAAACAAATCCTAAAGTGACTGTATCCTGCGGTGTTTCCGATTGGCATTGGGAGGACGAGAAAATCAGTGTTGAGCTGTTATTCTACAAATCTGATATGGCGCTTTACAAAGCGAAGCATGAAGGTAAAAATCAAATCAAAATTGGATAAGCTCTTTTTAATCATACAGAAGCTCCCTTAGGAATGGCTAAGGGAGTTTTTATTGCCTATATATAAGTGTATACTTACTTTAGTAGCTTGGTTAAGTAAGCTTAGGAGGACACAAAGATTGATAAAGTCAAAAATACTCATTCATCTGTTTATTTATACCGCGCTATTATCTCTAGCTGCAATATTGATCCATTTTCTGTTTTATACTAAAGAAGGTTTAAAGATATCACATTCCAATATTCAAGGTTTATCGGATTATTTAAAATCTTTCGGTTCCTTTGCGATTGTATTAGGTGTTTTAGCCATTCTTGTGCAAACCTTTATTCCATTTTGTCCTTTTATGCTTATCGCTGGTGCTAATGTTCTTATATTTGGCTTGTTTTATGGATTTATAATTAATTACATTGCCTCTTGCTTAGGCGCATTTTTGGCGTTTATATTTGCACGTTTTTTTGGGCATAATTGGGTGGAGAGAAAGTTGATGCGTTACCCGATGATCGTTCAATTTAATAAAAAGATGGAAACAGAAGGTTTTTTTTATGTGCTGCTTGGAAGGTTGATTCCGATTTTTCCTTCATCCATAGTTAATTTAGGAGCAGGAATAAGCAAAATAAGAATACGTCATTTTTTGTTTGCTTCGCTGCTTGGAAAGTTTCCCATTGTTTTTATGGAGTCGCTGATTGCTCACGATTTACAGCATCTACACCGTTATCGTGGAAGATTACTGCTATTGCTTACTCTTTTTATATTGCTTATTATTGTAGGAAACTGGATACGCCAAAAAAGTTTACGGAGGTCAAAAAATGAGAGATCTTAGACTGCAAACCTTAGCGAAGAATTTAGTTGGTTATTCGATGAAAGTTCAACCTGGCGATAAGGTACTGATCGATATGCAAGGAACAGAAAGAGAAATTGTCCGTTGTTTGATTGAAGAGGTTTATGCTAAAGGGGGCCACCCTTACGTTGAGCTAAGTGATAAAAAGGTGCTGGCATCCATACTGAAATCAGCCTCTCAAGAGCTAATTGAGCATTGGGCTCAGTTGGATTTTAACCGGATGAAGGATATGCAATGTTATGTGGCCATTCGAGCAGGAGAAAACGCGAACGAATTAGCGGATGTTCCAGATGATAAAATGCGCTTATATGATTTGCATTATCGTAAGCTGGTACACTTGGAGCAGCGGGTGAAGCATACGCGTTGGGTCGTGTTGCGTTATCCGAATGAATCTATGGCACAGCTGGCTAATATGAGTACAGAGGCTTTTGAAGACTTTTATTTCGATGTATGCAATTTAGACTACGCAAAAATGTCCAAAGCGATGGATCCGCTTCAGGCTTTAATGGATCGCACGAATCAAGTGCGAATTGTGTCTCCAGGCACGGACTTATCCTTCTCGATCCAAGGACTGAATTCAATCAAATGCGCAGGGGGACGCAATATTCCCGATGGCGAGGTATTTACTGCTCCCGTTCGTAATTCAGTGAATGGTGTATTGGCTTACAATACGCCGTCTGTATACTCCGGTGTTACCTTTGAAAACATTCGTTTTGTATTCAAAGACGGTAAAATTGTGGAAGCGACAAGCAATGATACGAAGCGATTAAATGATGTATTGGATACGGATGAAGGGGCTCGTTACATTGGTGAATTTAGCCTTGGTTTTAACCCTTATATTAAACATCCGATGAAAGATACGTTATTTGACGAAAAAATCGATGGCAGCTTGCACTTTACACCCGGTCAAGCTTATCAAGAAGCCGATAATGGCAATCGTTCCTCGATCCATTGGGATCTCGTGCTAATCCAGCGTCCTGATTACGGCGGTGGCGAAATCTATTTTGATGATGTGTTAATTCGCAAAGATGGTGTGTTTGTGATTCCAGAGCTGGAACAATTAAATCCGCACCATTTAAAATAATGCTAATTTTAAAATAGTGCGATTTCTTATTGCATATTCATGGTAATCCAATGTATCATAAGTAAAGGATTCATTATCATATTAACTCGTAATCAATGGAGGGAAACCAAATGTCAAATTCGAATAATGCCGCGATTGTTGAAATTTCACAAACTGCTAACAAATTTCGTTCTTCAATTGTATTACAGTACGAAAACAAATTTATTGACGTCAAAAGTATTCTTGGATTATTTACAACCTTATTGACAGCTGGAGCTTACACATTGCATGTTCATGGTCCAGATGCTGAAGAGGCTAAACAAGCGATTAAAGATGTTTTTGCTAAGCATGAAATGAAAATTGAAGTCATTAACGACTAGATAAAGCAGAGGATGCTCCGGATCGATGGGAGCATCTTTTTTAATTTGCCTAATTTTGCAGATAGGCTGTACTTGTGTATTGCTTCATTTTCGACTAAAATGTGGGGTAAGGATATTTGTTATTGTAATGGGGGGAAGTTTGATGTCTTCATCAGAATTATTAATGAATTTAAATATAAAAGCATATAATCTTCTTCAAGAGGACGCTGATAAAATAGCAAAATTGATCGAGGTTCAGATGGAAAATTTGACCACTCGCAAATGTCCGCTTTATGAGGAAGTGTTAGATACACAAATGTATGGCTTATCAAGAGAGGTTGATTTTGCCATTCGAGCCGGATTAGTTACGGAGCAAGCAGGGAAAATGATTGTAGCCAAGCTGGAACGCAATTTAGCTATGTTATACGAAGCATTAAACCATAAAGAATAATGAGAAGTAGCCTCCAAAAAGGTTACTTCTTTTTTAAATTCTAAAAACTAAACCAAATAAAAGGCAATGCCAAGGATGATATAAACCACAAGGAGCAAAATACCTTCATACCAGTTGGTTGATCCGTCGTGTGAAATTGATTTGGCGATAAATACGGAAACTCCAATCGCGACTAACTCATACGTAGAAAAAACTATGTTCATCGTATGACCCATAAAAAAACTAATAATTACAAGCAGGGGAGCTACAAACAAAGCGATTTGTAAGCTGCTGCCAATTGCAATTTCAACCGATGCGCCAATTTTGTTTTTAAGCGCCATCATCACAGCTGCGGAGTGTTCAGCGGCATTGCCAATAATAGCAATTAAAAAGGCACCAACAAACAGTTCTGATAAGCCAAATTGCTTGGTGAATTGCTCTACAGTTCCAACCAGCCATTCACTAACGAATGCAACCATAATCGTCGCAAGCAGAAGAAATAATATGGATTTCTTTGCTGACCACGGAGCACCATGATGTTCTTGATGTTTTTCAGCACTCTCAGCTTCGTGTGGTTCACCTAAAACATGTTTATGTGTAATCATTGAAAAAATAAGCCATAGCAAATAAGAAACGATTAAAACAACAGAAACAATAAGACTAAGGACATTGGTTTTATGTAGGGTTAAACCATGAGCGAACATAGCCGGAATGAACAGAGCAATCACAGCCAAAAGCATTAAAGAAGCATTATGTGTGGCAAGTTTAATACTGAAATGCTGCGTTTTAAATTTCAAGCCGCCGACGAAAACACTTAATCCAAGTACAAGCAGCATGTTTCCAATGATAGAACCTGTTATACTTGCTTTGACCATATCGAACAAATATTCTTTCCCATTTACGGCATCTTTGATTAATATAATCGCAATAATTAATTCCGCTGCATTTCCGAAGGTGGCATTTAGAAAACCGCCTATTCGTTCCCCAGCATAATGTGCAACACTTTCAGTTGCCTTGCCTAAAAATCCAGCAACAAAAATGATAGAGATTCCACATACGATGAATTGCAGCACAACTGGCATTCCGGTATAATGCGCAATTGCACTTAGTACAAATGCAATAATTAAACAGCTATTAAATAATTTTTGACGCATATTTTTTAACCTCTTTCCAAGCTGAAATTTGAAATTAAGCTTTATTTTACTACAGAGATGGCAAAAGTAAACTCGACATATAATTTTATTTCTATTCCCATTTTTTTGTTCTTCGTTGACGTAGCTAGGATGAAATCATTATAATAAGCTTACATACATAACATCGAAGGAGTGTTTTTCATGTCCGAAGAAAATCAAACAGGCTTAATCCGTATCTCCGATGATGTAGTGGCGACTATTGCTGGCTTAGCTGCTTTGGAAACGCCAGGGATTGCAGCAATGTCAGGCGGAATTTCAGAGGGTCTGGCTAAAAGGTTAAGCGGCCGCAATGTTCAAAAAGGTGTTTCTGTTGAAGTAGGACAATTGGAAGCAGCTGTAGATCTTCGAATTATTATCAACTACGGCTCGCAGATTCAAGACGTATGCCGTGACTTACAATTTAATGTGCGAGAAGCAATTGAGAATATGACTGGATTACGCGTTGTGGAAGTCAATGTTAAAGTAGAAGGTGTAAGCTTTAAAGAAGAAGAATTGGATGATTTGCACCGAGTTAAATAAAAAAGGGTGGCATTGTGCCACCTTTTTTTAAATTCTAAGATCAGTATAAGTTTTCGTCACTTATACTGATCTTAGAATTCTGATGATTTATTTTAGCGTAATCGATTTTTAAGATTCCATAGAAATCCAAATCCTCAAAGATGTCCCATTTTAAAACATGTTGGCGAAGGGTACCTTCATATTTCATGCCGACTTTGCACATAACTTGTGAAGATGCAGGGTTTTTTGTCATAGCTGCAGCCCAAATTTTATTTAATCGAATGGTATTGAATCCAAAACTAACCACAGATTTTGCTGCTTCTGTTGCAAAGCCCAACCCCCAGAAAGATCTTCCAATCCAATAGGCTAATTCCCCCCGTTTATGCAGCTTATCAATGCTTAAGGTCATGCAGCCAAGTAAGTTTTGATCCGCTTTGTTGACCAGGGCAAAAGCAAATCGGGCATCATAAACCGCTGCTGCTTGATTTGAAATAATCCATGACTCAGCAGCTCCGCTAGGATATGGGAAAGGTATTAATAATGTCGTGCGCGCGACCTCAATGTCTCCACATAGCTCCTGAACCATTTGAGCATCTTCTAACTTAAATGGCCGTAAAATCAAACGGTTCGTTTCCAGGGTGTATTCTATATCGATTGCCTCCCTAAGTACGATCGCACCTGGATTAATTTGCTGGTTGTTGATTTTCAATTTTGTTCTGGTCGCGAGAAAGGCCTAATACGATGCCCATACTTGTCATCAGCATCAGAATAGAGGAGCCCCCATAGCTTATAAAGGGGAGTGTGACACCGGTGAGTGGAATGCTATTGGTGACTCCCCCTAAATTGATTAATGCCTGAATAGCGATCATGCCCATGATGCCTACCCCTACTAACGAACCGAAAGAATCCGGACAACGCAAGGAAATGAGTATGCCTCGCCATATAAATAAAATAAAAAATAGCAGAAAGAGCGTGCTGCCAATAAATCCAAGCTCTTCTCCGATAATCGCAAATATAAAGTCATTAAATGGATTGGGCAGGAAACCAAGCTTTTGGATGCTTTGTCCAAAGCCAGTGCCGCTAAAACCTCCGTGACCAAAAGCCATTAAGGATTGTGAAATATTATAGCCAGTCCCCAGTGAATCCGCCCAAGGATTCAAATAGGTAGAAAGACGTCCGGTTCGGAAGTCATTGTTGTGCGTAAGAAGGGGAACTACAACAATGAGAGAAGCAAGGAGTAGACCGCCTACTCCTAACGTAAAGAAATGTTTTAGATTCGCCCCGCCAATAAGGATAACAAGTGCAGCGATTAGGGCAAGCACCATGCAGGAACCAAAATCCGGCTGAATCATAATTAAACCGCAATAGAGTCCTACAATAATCAATGTCGGCAGGAGTCCTTTTTTGAAATCATAAAAACGTTCACCTTTTTTGTTAATTAAAGCGGCAAGGTAAATGATGATCGCGAGCTTAGCGAATTCAGCGGGTTGTAGATTAAAGGGACCTACTTTGAACCAACTTTTAGCATGATTTAAAGTTGCACCGAAGATTGGAACAAGAAATAATAAAATGAGCACGATCAAAAACAGCGGAACCGCCCATTTTTTCAATTTGCTATAGTGAACGTTCATGAAAAATAACATGGCTACCAAGCCTAAAGCGACTGCGATAGCCTGCCTTGTTAAGAAATGAAAGGAATCTTGGAATTTAGTAAAACCAGATGTTGAACTAGCGCTATAAACCATAAGCAGGCCGAATGCTATTAATACCAAGGTCATAATGAGCAGCATAAAATCTGGCGTGCCTTTACGCGTAGGCTTCATAGGTCACCTGCTACTCTGACAAAAGTTGTTTTAATTGGACAAGCTTTTGTTGAGAAGCTTGCAGTATCGCTTGCGGAATAGGTGCGGAATAGTCTAAGCCATGTGGAAAGGTAGTTTTCCCAATATAAGCCTCTTCCAAAAACAATATGGCATAAGGGCTTTCCAGCTTACCGACTTCAACTCGTGCATTCACACGTAAGAAATATTCCGCATTGTTTGCCTTATCTTCGAATTTCAAATCATAGGTTGCACGGTAATACTCCCACTGCCAACGAACAAATCCTAATTTCGTTGTTACTTCATCCAAATGTGCAAGGTCGCTTTTTAATCCATTCAATCCTGTATTTTCTATAATCACGTTTTACGCCTCCCGTGGGTTTTTAATCATACTATGTAACAAGTGTTCATCAGTTTTTATGATAGTATGTTTCCCTAACTTGTGCAAGCCTAAAGCAAATTAGAAACGCTCATTTTGTGTGGCTATTTTGTGGCAGAATTGTTTTTATTATGCGATCAAACAAATCTAATCATTTTTGTGCTAATTATAAGGATGAAACCAACCTGCAAATTTGTTAAAATAGAACAAACGGAGGTCGACGCAAATGAATGTAGCAGAAATGTTAGAGCAAGTATTTGTGGAGATGGTTCAGTGGCGAAGATATTTGCATCAGCACCCAGAGCTGTCTTTTCAGGAAACTAATACAGCAGCTTTTGTTGCCGATCATTTAAAACAATGGGGACTTGAAGTCCAAACTCATATAGGCGGCTTTGGAGTCATTGGTTTGCTTAAGGGCGGAAAACCTGGTTTAACTGTAGCGTTACGAGCGGATATGGATGCATTACCTATTCAAGATGAAAAGACGAGCAGCTACGCTTCGTTAGTGCCTGGGGTCATGCATGCTTGTGGTCATGATGCACATACGTCAACTTTGCTTGGAATAGCCAAAATATGCAGCCAAATGCGGGATGAACTAGCGGGCAATATCAAATTTATTTTTCAACCTGCGGAAGAGGTAAGTCCCGGCGGCGCTGTTTCGATGATTGCGGAAGGGGCTTTGAAGGGTGTCGATGTTATTTACGGTGTCCATCTGTGGTCTCCATTTCCGATAGGTGAGGTATATAGCAAGGAAGGGGCTATGATGGCCGCTGCAGATGAATTTATCATTGAAATCCAAGGCAAAGGCGGGCATGGGGGTTTGCCCCACGATACAGTGGATAGCATCCTCGTTGGCTCGCATTTAGTAGTGAATTTACAATCCATAGTAAGCAGAAATATTAATCCCACCGAGCCGGCAGTCGTTTCTATTGGTTCCCTTCACGCAGGCAGCAGCTTTAATGTGATTGCGGAAAGATGTCAAATGTCAGGTACGGTTCGTACCTTTGACCCCACCATTCGTGATCAAATTCAGCTTCGTATCGCAAAGATTTCCAAAGCGACCTGTGAAGCATTTGGAGCTCAATGTGAGCTGGAATATAAAGTAGGCTATCCCCCCGTAATAAATGATTCCATTGAAGCGGAGAGATATTTTAAAGTGGGAGCAAAGTTGTTCGGTGAAGCGAATACGAAGCAATCGCCCCTGATTATGGCAGGCGAGGATTTCTCTTATTACTTGCAAAAGGTTCCTGGCTGCTTTATGTTCGTTGGCGCAGGGAATGATGAAAAAGGAGTTTGGGCTCCGCACCATCATCCTCATTTTGATATTGACGAAGAGGCTATGCGAAATGCAGCTTTATTATTAATCGAGATGACTTTGAATTACCTCAATAGCCCCTTATTGTAGCAGTGCATGAATTTTTTTTCTCAGGATATCCTATGGAAGACCATCCATTAAGTGATCATACGAGGAGGAAAATGATGAAAACCGTCAAAGAAATTATGTCTAAAGATTGTGTAACCGTAACTTTGGAAGATAACGTCTATGAAATTGCCGTTAAAATGAAGCAGAACGATATTGGGTTCATTCCTGTAGTGCAAGGTAATAAGCTGATTGGAGTGGTTACGGACCGGGATCTTGTTATCCGTGGCTATGCTGAGAAAAAAGAAGGCTCTGCTCAAGTAAAAGATGTAATAAGTGATAATAAAATAACATCCGTTCCTTCAAGCACTACAGTGGATGAAGCAGCTAAAATTATGGCAAAGGAACAAATTCGCCGCTTACCTATTGTCGATAACGGAGAATTGGTCGGTGTGGTTGCCATAGGGGATCTTGCGGTACGTAATATTTTTGAGAATGAAGCAAGCGATGCGCTAAGCAAAATATCGGAATCAGACAAAACAATTTCCAGTACAGTTCACTAAAGATAAGGCTTGCAGCAAGACCAGAAAGCTATTTTCTGGTCTTGCTTTATTTTTTGGCTTCGAATGCAGCGTTATAATCTTTCCAGATTCCATTTCCTTGTTTTCGCGCTTGTTTTTGTGCTTCTGTGAAGATTTTTTCATACTTGACGTTGGGTGGGAAAGTGCTTAATCTTGCATAGCCGGCTTGAATTAATGTTGTATTAAACAGTTCTTTTCCAATCCAAATATAGGCTAGGAGTCGTCCATATTTATCTCTGTGCTCTACATCCCATTCCAATTCAATGGTTTGCTTTTCAAGTCGGTTTTTCGTGTATGCGCTGGCTTCTTTGCCGTAGAACATCACTGGTGTATTTGGTTTTTTAGTTTCCGGTGTATCCATACCAATAAATCTTACCTTTTCTGATTTTCCTTCGTATTTAACTTCGATTGTATCGCCATCTACTACACGTTCGACTTTTACGGATGTTCGATTGGGAATTGTGTTCGATTGCTTTGTACATCCAATCAATGAAATGAAAACAACAATGATAATGAACCATAGCAGGTATCGGTTTTTTTTCATAGTTCACCACCTAAAAATGATCCCTTAAATATATGATTAATGAGTCCAGATGTAAAGAGTTAGACGTAATTTGGGCATACTATATTGAAAATGATCCGGGGAGCATGCCTTATGATTGATGCTGAAAAAAAGCCGCTGCTGCTGCAAAATGATTTCACTATTTGGCTGGAAGCGAATCATCCTGATTTTGAAGCAGTAAGGCAGCATTTAAATCAATTTGCTGATTTGGTTAAAAGTCCATCCTATATACATACTTACAAAATGAGCGCTTTAAGCCTATGGAATGCCGCAGCTATGGGGATTCGACTTGGAGAAATTTTGGCCTTTCTAAATGAATGCAGCAAATGGGGCATCCCTTCGAAAATTCGTAATCAAATCGAGATTTGGATGAATCGCTACGGTTGTTTGCGACTGGAAGTTTGTGAGGAAAACTTAAGACTTCATTCTTTACAAGAAAATATATTAGTCGATTTATTTGCTTATCCTTCGCTAAATCAACACATAACCCATTGGATTAATCCGAATATGGTTGAAATTGATCCTGCCAGCCGCGGTATAGTAAAGCAGGAGCTCATTAAATTAGGCTATCCCGTTGAAGATTGCGCTGGTTATCATCGTGGCGAATCATTTCATCTGGATTTGTTGAAAACATTAGCGAATGGTTCGCCATTTGAACTTCGTCCCTATCAATGGGATGCAGTGAATGCTTTTTATCGAGAAGATCGTGGAGAGAGCAAAGGTAGTGGAGTTCTGGTGCTTCCATGCGGAGCAGGTAAAACAGTGATTGGTATTGCGATAATGGAACGCTTGCTTTGCGCTACTTTGATTTTAACCTCGAACGTAACTTCCGTGAAGCAATGGAAAAACGAATTGCTTCAAAAAACGAATATTTCTGTTGCACAAATCGGTGAATATAGCGGGAAATATAAAGAGGTATGTCCGATCACCATCGCAACTTATCAAATTTTAACGCATCGTAATACCAAGAACGAACTGTTCAACCATATGGAATTATTTCAAAAGCGTGATTGGGGGCTGATTATATATGATGAAGTCCATCTTCTGCCTGCCCCTGTGTTCCGGGCAACAGCGGATATACAAGCGACTCGAAGGCTTGGTTTAACAGCGACACTCATTCGTGAGGATGGTCATGAAACGGATGTTTTTTCGTTGATCGGACCTAAAAGACACGAAGTCCCCTGGAAGCAGCTGGAAGGTCAGGGATGGATTGCGAAGGCTATTTGTACAGAGGTGCTTGTAAGAATGCCGGCATTGGAAAGAGCCCATTATGAAGCGGTAGAACCAAAGCATAAATTTCGCATCGCAGGTGAAAATTCACTTAAGCATGATATGGTTAAAATGATCTTAGCCAAACATCCATGGGATTCTATTTTGATTATTGGCCAATATTTAGATCAGCTTGAAGCTCTTTCAAAGCTTATCGTTGCGCCGATTATTAATGGTTTAACTCCTTATAATGAAAGGGAAAGACTGTATGGTCTTTTTAAAGCTGGAGTTATCAAGCAGCTCATAGTTTCAAAAGTAGCTAATTTTGCTGTCGATTTACCTGATGCAGCGGTAGCTATTCAAATTTCCGGCAGCTATGGATCGCGACAAGAGGAAGCGCAGCGTTTAGGTAGAATTATGCGCGCAAAGTCGGGTGATAATGCGGCTTATTTCTATACATTGGTTAGTCAAGATACGAATGAGCAGCAATTTGCCCAAAAGCGTCAATTATTTCTAATTGAACAGGGCTATCAATATTTACAATTGGAGGCAGAATTATTTGAGACGGAGGGACACATGCGATGAAAATAGAGGAGATCCTGCTGCATATTCCACCGGCTTTAAGAAAGGTGATTGAGAACGATGGGAAAGTGTCCGAACAATTAGAAGAAGGGATACCATTAGCGCAAATTTTACAATCTGAACGTGTATTTGAGGGCTTGCTAAAATCGATGAAAACATGGGAAAGCGATGTATTAACGATCATAGTAAGAAAGTTCGCTTCGCAGATGTTCGATTTTCCCAGCTTGCAGCGAACTGCACAAAATACAGCTATATCAGGTGCAGAACTGCTTACAGGACTAACCCTTTTAAGGCGAAAAGGGATTGTTTTTGCAATGCGGAAGCATTGGGGAGAATGCAGTTACTTCTTACCCACAAATGCCTTTGGTATTTGGCAGGGCTTGCTGATGGCAGATAATGCAGTTGTACTGCAAGACGATAAGAATATCGAACTCGAACTGAGTCCTGATCGCGGAATAGTCTTTGAATTATTTTTTCTGCTAGTTTATATAGCTCAACATGAAATTATACTTACGAAAAAGGGACTCTTACCTAAACGGCACATTGTAAGATTATCTGGGATTTTATGTTTAAATGAAGCTTTGCTTTGTAAATGGAATCCTCATTTTTTAGCATCCAATCCATATCCTCCGGCAGTTGCAGTCATTCTTGATTTGGCATTCCGTTTAAATCTCATTCAATTGGAAAATCAACGTATTCAGCTATGTTCGCCTCATGTCGATCAATGGCTGCAGAAGTCAATGATCGACATGAATCAAGTGCTTTATTCAACTTTTCTCGATGTTTTTAAACCGAATGATGCTGAATTAGAGCATTTTATTACAAAAGTCGAAACCACACTGGAACATAAATGGCATTTATTAGATGAAATCGTTCATTGGATGCAAGAATATGATATAATACATTCGTATAAACCAAAATCCCATGTTTTTTTGCCGAAGGATTGGTTGGAATTATTGGCTGCATTCGGTTGGCTTGAGCTTGGGAGCAACAATGAAGGTCGAACTGCTTTTCGGTGGTTGATTCATTTGCGTAATGCTTCCAATAATACAAGCTTACCCGGAAAGTTTTATGTACAGCCGGATTATGAAATACTCGTCCCACCTGATGTTTGCTTTTCCATTCGCTTCGAATTGGCGTATATGGCTGATCATCAACATACAGATCAAGTAGGCGTTTATCGAATTACACAAGAAAGTATATTTCGTGCAATGATGAATGGAAAATCAATCGATCAATGTTTACATTTCTTAACGCAGCACAGTTTGTATGAAATTCCTGATAATATAGCTAAGGCGATTGTGAATTGGTCTCAATCCAATGAAATTCGCAAGCTGCTTCCCAAAAAGGCAATACCTGATAAACGATCCAATATGGATTTGTCGGAAATACCTCAATCAAACCATTTTGAATGGTACGAAATAGAGTCTTCTTTACCCAGTCGTAATGAAATTTACCCATTGTGGCGTGAAATTCCAACGATCTGGTGGAAAGAATGTAGAAATTATCATGCGTCAACAAGAAAAGAAATCATTCAGCAAGCCATCGCTTGGCAGGCCATTGTAAAGCTTCGCAGTGAACATAGCGAGTGGATGATTATACCTAAAGAAGTACAAGAAAATGATGCTGGCTGGAGTTTTTACGGTATGGAACGTTCTGATTCCGTTCATTACACACCAAACCAGTGGCAAGCAATGCAGTTGATTTTACCAGGATTCCACGATTTGGATTGAACTATTACTGATGAGGAAGTGATATTGTGGCTGTTATGGAAGCGAAAGCAATGGACATGTCTGCAATTTTATTGCAGGCTTATGAATTAGGGGATTGGATCAATTCTTCTGAGGAAGTAACCGACTATTTATATTGGAAAAACGAGATGGAACATGATATGGAAGTAAAGACCTTGATTCGTCTGTTCGCTTCAAAAAAACAGCTGTTTGAAGAGTGCGAACGATTTGGTCATTTCCATCCGGATTATCATTCAGCGCTTGATCAAGTGAAAGCGATTCAGGAGCAGTTGCATCAAAACAGCGTGTGGAGTCGATTTAATCAAGCAGAAGAAAGTCTGGATGACCTCTTGTATTCGATTTCCAAAACAATAGCGCACTCCGTCTCCACTACGATAAAAGTGCCTAGTAACCTTGTGCAAGCGGATGAGGGCTGTAGTTCTGGCAGCTGCAGCACTGGCGGCGGTTGCAGCGGCAAATGTAGTTAAATAAAGCAATGACTGACTATTATGAAACAAAATCTTGAAGGGGGACCATCCGATTATGTTTGTTGAACGCTGTGGCATTATTATATGGGTCAATGATTTGAAAGCTACAAAAAATTTAGAGCGTTACGGAACGGTACATTACACATCGAAGAAAATGCAATATGTCGTCATGTATGTGCATGCCGATGTCTTAGACGAAACCGTGCGAAATCTTGAAAAACTTCCCTACGTGAAAAATGTCGAACGTTCCTATCGAACGGATATCAAAACAGAGTACAGCAGTAATAAAGAGGACAAAGCGAAATTTTTCACTCAATAGAGTGGTAAATGAAATAAATATTGGAAATTTTGTCGGAGATAGAGTAAAATATAGTAGAGCTGTTAGAGCGGTTTTTTTATAGGAAGGAGCTGCGATGATGAGAGACAAAATGATGAATCGTTGGAACACCTATGAGCCTTTCTTTGTCGCACTAGCTGATAAAAAAATTGCTGATATTGTTATTACGAATCATGCACGCGTTCGTTGGATAGACCGTGTTGAAATCGAAAAAACAGGTTTTGAAGATATATGCGCTTTTTTGTGGGAAAAGCTAAAGGACGGTAAGGTCGAATCTTACTACCGCAATGAGGAAGATGTATATTTAATTGATGATGATTTAGTGATGGTCGCTGAATTTGCCGTGATTGAGAATGAGACAGATATTGCGGGTAATCCCTTGCACAAAATGATCATTGTTACATTTCTAGGTCGAATGTCAGAAACGATGGAATTACGGGATTTAAAATCATACTATTCTTGGCTGAGACATTCTCGCCGAATGACATTAATTAAAAATAGTCGCAAGAGAAGATAAATTTTTACGTTTCATTGGCATACAGAAGTGACTGTATGCTTTTTTTAATGTAAAATAGTCATGTATGCATGGAGGGAAATTGGATGGCGCTTAATTTTCATCAATTACATATTTTCTATACCGTTGCAGATAAAGGTAGTTTTTCAGCCGCCGCACAGGCTTTGTTTATGACTCAACCAGCAGTTACAATGCAAGTGAAAGCTTTGGAGGAATACTTTGGCAGCAAGGTTTTTTCGCGCACAACCAAAAAAATTGAACTGACTGAAGCGGGAAGAGCGCTGCTGCCCTATGCTTTACGTAGTATTGAATTAATGAAAGAAACAGAAGCGGGTATGACAAAGTATACTCACATGCTGCAGGGAAGACTTCAACTCGGAGCTAGTCTTACCATGGGGGAGTACATATTACCGCATCTTTTAGGTCCTTTTGGTATTCAATATCCCAATATATCCGTTAGTATGAAGGTAATGAATACTACGCAAATTTTGGAGGAAATTGTCCATCATCAATTAAATTTTGGCTTAGTGGAAGCGCCTATTGACCATCCCGATGTACAAACAGAAGCAGTTATGAAGGACGAGCTGATGCTTATTCTGCCAACAACGCATGAGCTTGCTTCTAAACCTTTCATTTCTTGGACGGATGTAATTGCTTACCCGTTCATTTTACGCGAGCAGGGGTCAGGAACACGCAGGGTAATGGAAGAAGAACTGTTGCGTAATGGGCATGATCCGACATCTTTAAATATAGTCATGGAGCTTGGCAACACAGGCGCAATTAAATCAGCAGTAGAAGCCAATTTAGGCATTACTATATTATCTAAGTCAGCGGTAAAGCATGAATTGGCATTGGGTTTGCTCACCACGAAAATGATTGAAGGGATTCGCTTTACACGCAGTTTTTATTCTATTTATTTACGTTCGACCTTATTGCCTTTATCGGCAGCAGCATTTTTAGGTTTTATTCGTGAACAAGATGAAAATCAGAGGAGATTAGAACATGACCATTCGTAAAGCAATCATCCCCGCTGCGGGATTAGGCACTCGTTTTTTGCCTGCAACCAAAGCTCAGCCAAAAGAAATGCTCCCGATTGTCGATAAGCCAGCTATTCAATATATTGTTGAAGAAGCGATTGAATCTGGAATCGAAGATATTATTATTGTTACTGGTCGGAATAAACGGGCGATTGAGGATCATTTTGATAAGTCTGTTGAGCTTGAAATGCTTTTAGCGGAAAAAGGCAGCACGGAATTATTGAAAATCGTGCAGGACGTTTCAAATTTGGTCAATGTGCATTACATTCGGCAAAAACAACCTTTAGGTCTAGGTCATGCCGTACTTTGCGCGCGTAAATTTATCGGAAATGAACCGTTTGCTCTATTGCTCGGCGATGATATTATCGATTCCGATCCGCCTTGCATAAAGCAAATGATGGATTTGTATAGGGAAGCAGGTACATCCGTTATTGCGACACAAACAGTGCCGTGGGAAGATGTAAATAAATACGGGATCATTTCACCATCGGTTAAAAACGGAATACTGCAGTATATTGATGATTTAGTGGAAAAGCCGGAACGTGGACAAGCTCCTTCTAATATGGCTGTCATCGGCAGGTATGTAATTGAACCAGAAATTTTTGATATTCTGGAACAGTGCCAACCAGGCAGAGGTGGAGAAATTCAACTTACGGATGCCTTGCGAATTTTAAATCTGCAAAAACCGATGGTTGCTTACATGCAGCAAGGACGACGTTATGATGTAGGTGATAAATTAGGCTATATAGAAGCAACGATTGAATATGCTCTCCAACGAGAAGATTTACAGCCGCAATTGTTGGCCTATTTGAAGGAATTGGTAAAAAATTGGTCATAATAAAAGCTCGCAGAGGATGTTTAGTCCACTGCGAGCTTTTGTGCAATTAGCGCTTAATAACCGTTTGCATTTTTTTAATCGCCTGTTCATCCGGTGTAACAAATAAAGTTTTTTGATGATCGTATATGACGAACCCGGGTTTTGCTCCGCTAGGCTTATGAACATGACGGATCAAAGTGTAATCGACTGGCACTTGACTGGATTGCTTAGCTTGACTAAAGTATGCAGACAGCTGCGCGGCTTCAAGCAATGTTTGTTCACCAAAGCTAGTTGCGCGAATAACGACATGTGAGCCTGGAATATCTTTGGTATGCAGCCAAGTGTCAGATGATTGGGCAAGACGATTCGTTAAATAATCGTTCTGTGTATTGTTTTTACCAACATAAATTTCTATATTTTCACTTGAAGTAAAACAAGATAGAGCAGGCTTTTCGATCTTTTTCTTTTTCTTGCTTTTTTTACTGCGATCGCGAATGTAGCCTTGTTCAATTAGCTCTTGACGAATTTCTGCGATATCTGCTAAGGAAGCGTCAGCAATTTGCTGTAATAGAGATTCCAAATAGAGAATTTCTGCGCGGGTATTATTCATTTGTTCTTCTACAACCGTTTGACTATTCTTGCTTTTTGAATATTTTCTAAAATAGCGTTGTGCGTTTTCAGAGGGGGTTAATAATGGATCTATGCTAACTGTGATCGTTTGCTGCGCTTCGTCATAGTAATTAATCGCTTCTACAGATGAATCGCCTTTTTTAAATATATGCATAGACGACGTAAGTAGCTCCCCAAGCATTCTCCACTGATCCGCATCTTTGACATCAGATAACGTGTCCGCTAATTTATCGAGTTTTTTAATGTTTTTATTTTTCTCATTTTGGAGGAAACGAAGCAGGTCGGCCATCCGTTGTTTGACTGTATCTCGCTCAGCTTTATCCCCATAAAAGGCTTCCAAGCATTCGCTTACGGACGGGAAATGCTGCTTAATTCCGGATAAATGTGTTAACTCTACCACAGAGAAATAAGCTTTGCCTGTTTCATGTAGGGTCACAATGTTGGGATGATATTGATGCTGTTTAATCTGTTGCATCATTTCATTAAAGGCATTCCATATTCGTTCCAAATCGAAATCAATGTTGGCGCGAAAAATGATTTCCTTGGCAACTAGCGGGCTAATTCCGCTAAATAATCGGACGATTTGCTGCTCACGACTTTCATCAGGCAAACAATTTTCGATCAAGTGAATAAAAGTAGCTCTATCCATCATGAGCGGATCATGCTTTTGCTGGTCAGGTGGAGCAACAAAAATGCTTCCCGGCAGGACGATACGATGGCTGCTTATCGCTGGAGTAACATGGTGAATACCATCAAGAATAATTTCTTTATCAGGGTCAAGTAAAATAATATTGCTATGGCGTCCCATAATTTCAATATGGATCACTTTTAAGGTGAGATCGCCTAATTCATCGCGATGCTTGATGTGAAGCCGAATCATCCTTTCCATACTGATCTGTTCAATCGCTTCGATAATTCCACCTTCACAATATTTGCGCAGGAGCATGCAAAACATTGGTGCCTCTAGTGGATTTGCAAACGGCTGCTGCGATAAATGCACACGCGGATAGGTGGGATTAGCGGAAAGCAATAAACGCAGGTTGCTGCTCTGCGAACGAATTTGTAATAAAATATCATTTCCTGAAGGAATGTGAATCTTGCTGATCCGTCCTCCGACGCAAGCTTGTAATTCTTGGACAATTGCATGTACGACTAATCCGTCTAATGCCATGATCTTCTGACCTCGTTATCTATAAGGGGTAACCTTAATTAGTATTTGGTAAAAATTTGCTTGCCCACATTCTGCCTGCATAAAGTTCGAAAATCAAATGTAAAGAAAAGCTTATTTGTCCTCTTGGCTTTATTATACACGATTCAATGGAAAGAGAGGAA
>JAQBPR010000012.1 GCA_028287395.1 Bacilli bacterium | reverse complement strand
ATAATGACACCAATGTTCTTGCCCTTGGATCTCGAGTGGTGGGGATTGAGTTAGCGAAGATGATAATAGACTTGTGGTTGGTTACACCGTTCGAAGGTGGAAGACACCAGGATAGAGTAGAACTAATCACCAAGTTAGAAGAAACTGGTTCCTGTGGATAAACTGAAAGTCTATATGATTTAGTAACGAGTCATATTTTAATCAATGAAATAGGAATGTCCCGTAAGGAGGCGGATCAAAAGTAAGAGGAGCTTAAAAAGTTGGTAACAGGAAATTTAAAGCAAAACACTATTGGGAGGGTTATTTCAATGAAAAAAACTGGATCTTTAATTCTATCTCTTGTATTTATTTTTGTTATCGTATTAACTGGGTGCAGCAAAACTTCGAGTACAGATGTTGCTTCACCTGCAGTCAAAGACAATGCTTCTTCTGACCCGACGGCTAGCACAGCATCACCTATGCCAGATCAAAAGCTTAAATACGCAGTGGTATTGAAAACACTAGCGAACCCGTTCTGGGTTGATATGAAAACAGGTATTGTTGCGGAAGCAAAAAAACAAGGTGTTACAGTTGACGTTTTTGCAGCAAGTGATGAGAGCGATTTGCAAGGCCAAGCCAAAATTTTCGAGGATTTGCTCGGTAAAGGATATGCAGGGATTGCTTTTGCACCTCTATCGCCAGTAAGCTTGATACCAAGTGTTGTCGAAGCTAACAAAAAAGGCATTTTTGTAGTTAATATCGATGAAAAGGTCGATATGACCGAACTGAAAAATGCTGGCGGTTTCGTCTATAACTTCATTACAACGGATAATGTTAAAGTTGGTGAAAAGGCTGGGAAATCCATCGTCGACAAACTCGGTGCAGCAGGCGGAAAAGTGGCAATACTAGAAGGTAAAGCTGGCAATGCATCCGGTGCAGACCGTAAAAATGGTGCAGCGAACGCATTTAAAGCCGCTTCAAGCATTAAAGTCGTTGACAGCCAACCAGCGGATTGGGATCGTACAAAGGCCCTTGACGTCGCTACAAATATTTTGCAAAAAAATCCGGATTTGAAAGCTTTCTATGCTGCGAATGACACAATGGCGCTCGGTGCCATGCAAGCTGTCGCTAACGCAGGTTTGGATGGCAAAGTGCTAGTAGTAGGAACAGATGGCGATCCAGAAGCATTACAAGCAGTTGCTGCCGGTAAAATGTTTGCGACTGTTGCTCAAGATCCAGGCCAAATCGGAGCATCTGCTTTAGATAAGTTAATTAAACTGGCGAAAGATAAACCGGCTGGCAGTGTAGATATGCAGCCTGAGTTCGTTGCAGTCGATTCTAAATTAATTGTGAAGTAATCGATAAACAAATCGGGAATATTTGCGCTCTCCCCTCTCGATAAAGGGAGGGGGGCATCCCGGGAAGAGGGGACTTATGGATTTTCTCGTTCAAATGAATAACATCTCCAAGCATTTTTCAGGAGTCAAAGCATTGGATGACATCTCATTTCAGTTAAAAGCTGGTGAAGTGCATGTGTTATTGGGCGAAAACGGTGCAGGCAAATCCACACTTATTAAAATCCTTTCGGGCGTATATGAACCTACTGCCGGAAGTATTGTAATTGGGGAAAAGACGTTCAGTCATCTAACACCTAAACAGTCCGTAGATGAAGGAATCAGTGTCATCTATCAAGAGCTCAGTATGATTGATGAACTATCCATTGCAGAAAACATTTTTGTAGGTAAACTTCCAATGACTAAAAAATTAGGTATACCTGTAGTAGACTTTTACAGTATGGAAGAAATTGCGCAGAAAATGATAGAGAAGGTTGGACTAAAGCGTTCCGCGAAGGATCTTGTAGAGCGTTTGTCTATTTCTGAAAAACAGCAGGTAGAAATCGCCAAATCGCTTGCATCTCGAGCGAAAGTCATTGTAATGGACGAACCAACCTCATCCTTGACAATAGAGGAAACTGAAAAGCTCTTTGGAATCATCCGGCAATTGAAATATCTTGGAGTAGGTATCATCTATATTTCCCATAAGTTAAACGAGCTAATTGAAATCGGAGACCGTGTAACGGTTCTAAAAGACGGCAAATATGTGGGAACACGTAACATACAGGATGTAACAAAGGAAGATCTGGTCACCATGATGGTCGGCCGATCTGTCAACGAGAGGCATTTGAAAAAGACAGATCGAATGAATAGCGATGAGGAGATTCTGCTTAAAGTTGAAGGGTTGACTAGAAAGGATAAAAAGGTAAGGGATGCTAGCTTTGAGTTGTATAAGGGAGAAATTCTTGGTTTTGCTGGGTTGATTGGTTCAGGTAGAACAGAGCTCATGAATGCCATTTATGGCGCAGCACCTATCTCATCTGGAAGAATCGAGCTTTTCGGCAAAGAAGTGAAGATCAAAAGTCCCTATCAAGCGATCAAACTGGGGATTGGTCATGTGACAGAAAGCCGTAAAGAAACGGGTTTCCTAAAAAACTTTGAAATATGGAAGAATATTTCCTTATCTCGATTACTTAAGGACTCCACTTTAGGTGGCATGTGGGGTTTGGTTCGAGAGAAGCAGGAGAAAGAATGGGCCGAAAAGTACAAATTATCCATCAATATTAAGTGTGTCAGTGTTGAACAGAACATTATGGAACTATCTGGCGGTAATCAACAAAAAGTGCTGATCGGTAAGTGGCTTGCTGCAGATTCCAAATTAATTATATTTGACGAACCGACGAAAGGGATCGATATCGGAGCACGTGGTGAAATCTATAAGATTATGAGAGAACTTACAGAAAATGGCGTTGGTGTTATAGTCGTCTCCTCCGATTTGCCGGAACTGTTGTCCGTGTGTGATCGAATCATAGTGTTCAGAGAAGGCAAGACGAATGGGATATTATCAAACGATGAGGCTACTGAAGAAAAAATCATGTTAGCTGCAACTTCATAGGCAAGGAGTAATAATCATGCAAAAATTCAATATTATTTGGAGCAAATATGGGACGTTTGGAATTTTGATTCTCATTATTGCGGCATTGGGCATATTATCTCCCCAATACTTTCTTACTGTAAGTAATTTGACTCAAGTGCTGCTGCAAAGCTCAATCAACATTTTACTTGGATTAGGCGAATTCTTCACGATTTTAATCGCAGGTATTGATCTTTCAGTTGGATCGATGATGGCACTCACGGGTATGATTACTGCAAAGTTAATTGTGGCAGGTGTGCCATGGCCTCTCGCTATTTTAATCGGTGGCATAGTGGTCGGTGCTTTGTTGGGTGGTTTTAATGGATTTCTTGTCAATAAAACGGGCTTACATCCGTTTATTATCACACTTGGTACGTTATCCATCTTCCGTGGTCTTACGTTGATTATATCGGATGCTAGACCTGTATTTGGATTGCCTCAATCATTTAAAAGCAGCATTGCGGGGTGGCTTGGACCTATTCCGATTCCCGTTATCATTGCAATTATCGTAGCTATCGTTTTCTTATTCGTTACCAATAAGACCAAACTAGGTCGTAATATTTATGCTTTAGGCGGCAACAGTCAGGCCGCTTGGTTCTCAGGGATCAACATTAAGCGCCATACAATTATAGTATTTATCATTTCCGGTATTGCAGCAGGGATCGCTGGAGTAGTAATGACTGCACGCCTAGGTGCGGCGGAACCTCTCTCGGGAACCGGCTATGAAACGTTTGCCATTGCTGCAGCAATTATTGGCGGTACTAGCTTCTTTGGTGGCAAAGGAAAAATTATCGGTGTTATTATGGGTGGATTAATCATTGGTGTAATCAACAACGGCTTGAATATTCTAAGCGTTCCTACCTATTATCAACAAATCGTGATGGGTTCACTTATTATATTTGCTGTTTCTTTAGATCGATTGTTTGGCGTAAAAAGATAATTATAAATTAGGAGTGGTTGAGATGAAATATCAGTTTTCCCCTTCTTTAATGTGCATGAATTTAATGGATATTCAGTACCAATTAGAAGTAATAAACAAGAGAGCAGATATGGTTCATATTGATATTATGGACGGACATTTCGTTAAGAATATTACTTTATCCCCTTTTTTCATGGAACAACTTAAAGATTCGCTTAAAGTACCTATGGATGTTCACCTCATGGTGGAAAATTCGGCTGACTTTATTAAAATGGTTATCGATGCAGGAGCTGAATATGTGAGTCCGCATGCGGAAACGATTAATAAAGATGCATTTCGCATTATCAATCAAATTAAGGATGCTGGCTGTAAGGTAGGCGTTGCATTGAACCCAGCGACACCGCTGAACTACATTAAGCATTATATTCATCTTCTCGACAAAATTACGATTATGACGGTCGACCCAGGCTATGCGGGCCAGAAATTTATTCCAGAAATGTTGGATAAAATAAGGGAAGCAAAAGCATTAAAGGAACAAAAAGGATACAACTATTTGATTGAAATTGACGGTTCTTGCAATCCGAAAACCTTTAAGCAGTTAGCGGAAGCTGGAGCTGAAGTTTTTATTGTTGGAAGTTCGGGTCTCTTTAATGAAGATAAGGATTTGAATGTGGCATGGGATAAAATGATGGTCAATTTTAATGAACTCGTTAAAGATGCCAATACGATTGTTACCTAACTCCAACTAATGGTGCAAAGTATCTATTACAGGAGGAGAATATGTCATTCAATAATAAAGAATATGTTTTAGGAGTAGATATCGGAGGCACATATACTCGATTGGGTATGCTAACAAAAGACGGACATTTGCACAACGTTATGATTAAGAGAACAAAAGAATGGATGGAATTCTCTGAGCCGTTGAATGGTCTTGACAAGGTGCTATACGAGTATTATCAGTTAATAATAAGTGAAGGTAAAATGCTAGCCATCTCCATTGGATTACCCTCTATCATCAGCAAGGATAAGAAAATGGTGCTTTCAACCCCTAACATGCCCGGATTCAATAATATAAACATTGTGGATCCATTGGAACATCTTTTTCATGTTCCTGTGTTCATTGAAAATGATGTAAACTTTTTACTACTTAAAGAGATCGTTGACAGAAAGCTTTCTAATACGAGCATAATTGTCGGATTCTATATTGGAACAGGTTTTGGAAATTCTATTTATATCAATGGAAATTTTTTGGTAGGACGTAATGGAGTAGCAGCAGAACTAGGACACATCCCAGTTCTTGGTAGGAATGATATATGCAGCTGCGGAAATCCGGGATGTGTGGAGCAATATGCTTCAGGTACTCGTTTACAAAAGATCAAGCAAGAGCTCTTTCCTGAATGTGAAATTCAGGATATCTTTACCAAGCATAAATCGTCTGAAACTCTCTGTGGGTTTATTGATGCACTCTCAATCCCTATCGCAACGGTAATTAATATCCTTGACCCCGATCATATCATCATAGGTGGCGGCGTTGTGAATATGGACTCTTTCCCGAAAGAAGATTTGGAAAGTTACATCTATCTTCACTCGAGAAAGCCACTTCCAGCTGAGAATTTGAATATAACTTATGCGGAAGATTCTCAGACGTCGGGGATAATCGGAGCAGGCTATCACGCATTTAGAATGTTGTCTTTATCACCACCAACTATGGATGGGTCGGAAGCAACCTCTCATATAGGTTAATATTTATTAAGTTTATATATACAACTGGACAGCTTGTTACAAATGTCTAAATTCGGCTAGGGCTGTCCTTAATATGTTATAACAATGAGATTTTTATTATTTTCCAAAACCAATCTTTTTATGGGAGAGAGGCCATTAATGTTTTTTCGTCATCTTAAAGTTGCTAATAAGTTATTAATCTTAATAATGATGTCGTCATTGTTTTTAATTGCCATGGGTTCTTTTGGTTACTATTTCATGGGAGTAGCTAATTCAGGTGTTGATAATATTTACAATAAAAGATTATTACCAGTTAAGTGGATTAACGAAGCAAGGACGTATTCCCGAGCAATCGAGGCTGGTACCTATCGAATTATTCGTGCATCAGAAGATAAGAAATTGCAAGAAACCTTAACCAAAGATACAACTGAACTTATTAAACAATTCAATATTAGACTTGCAAATTATCAAAGCACGAATTTGGATACTTATGAATTGGAACTTCAGGATCAATTGAAGAGAAGTACATCCGCATATCTCTTGGAACGAAATCAAGCGGTGAAGATAGCGCTAAGTGGAGACAGCCAATCAGGATTTGCTTACTTAGAATCACAAGCTATCCCACCCCTAACTGACATAAATGCGATTCTAGAAAAATTGACAGCTTATAATGCGGACAAAGCCGAGAAACTTTATCAAAAATTAAATTTACAGAATAGAAATACGACACTATGGATAATTTTGATTACAATCGCTTCTTTGACTTTAAGTATTGGAGTCGGAATGCTAATTGCGCGCTTTATTACTACTCCTATTAAAGAACTAAAGAAAATGGCAATTAAAGCTGCGGATGGTGATCTAAGCGTTCAAAGTACATATTATTCACGTGATGAACTTGGTGAACTAGCGGTCGCATTTAATCGAATGATAATCGAAATCGGCCATCTGATTAGAAAGGTTCATAAAACAGCTGAACTTGTCACTGATTCCTCTGAACAATTGACGTCTAGCATAGATCAAACTACAAAAGGCAGTGAACTTATATCTAACTCGTCTCAAGAGGTTGCTTCCGGAGCGCAAATTCAAGCAGTACGGATGGAGGAAGGAAAGACGACTGCAAACGAAATCACTCAGGTTGCATCCAAGGTAGTAACGCTTACCAAAACAGTTACAGCCAATGCTTTAGATAGCTCGGCTGCGGCTCGCCAAGGGAGTCGTGTGATGCAAGAAGCTTCCGAGAAAATGGAAGATATTAATCATTCAGTAAGTGTTTTGTCTGAGTTAGTCGAACAGATGAGTGAGCAATCTACAGAAATCGGTGGAATTGCAGAAATAATCACAGAGATTGCAAGCCGTACGAATATTCTCGCGTTAAACGCTTCCATTGAAGCAGCAAGATCGGGGAAAGATGGGCTAGGTTTCTCCGTAATAGCTGTTGAAGTTCGTAAGCTTGCGGAGCAGTCAATACAGTCGGCTAAAAAAGTCCACACTCTTGTTACAAACATTCAAGAAAAGACACAAACTATAGTACATTCCATGAAACAAGCCTCCAATCAAGTAAGTGAGGGAATGGTAATGGTAGAGAAAGCTGATCAATCTTTTATCAAAATTGAAAATTCTGTGGGCTATCTTGCTGAGAAACTCCAAGAAGTGTCATTAGGAGTCATTCAGATGACAGATGGAACAGAACAAATCAATGAGATGTTAGAGGATATCCATAAAGTTGCGCAAATAACTTCGTTGGAAACAAGTGATGTCTCAGCAGCAACCGAAGAACAACTCGCGAGCATGCAAGAAATGGCTGCCACATCTCAACATCTTGAGCAAATGGCGCAAGAGCTTCAGACGTTAGTTGAGAGATTTAAAGTTTAGAAAATCAATTCAAGAATACTACCTGAATAATTTGACGAGATCATTTGATCTTACATGACTTACTAAAAATCTAACATATAATCACTCCTGTAATGCTAACTCAGGGGTGATTATTATTTTTAAGGAAATTCGAAATAATTACGTCGTTAGTATGGATTAGTAAGTCTTAGTTCAACATGTTACAATAAGCAAGAAAGCGAATCTTTCAGGGGATACGATTCTGCCAAAAGTGGAAGAGGCTTTCAAAGCAGTTTTCAAGTAGCAAAAGGAGATCGAAAATGCCGACTATTACTGCAAAACCATTTGATCAAGCAATGCAAAACATATTAAGCGAATTAAAATCTGGTTATCATGCAGGGGAATTGAGTGAGAAGGAAACGTCAAAATTACCTGAAGAGATCTACTTAATTGAAGATGAAAATAATATGGTTGGTTATGGAGTCATTTGGGAATATAACAGCGGGAAAAAATTAATGGATAAGGCGGAAAAGGATTATTTTGATAAAGATGAAAGATACCTAGAAAAGGATTTCTATAACGATATTAAAAACAAAACAGATATTGTTTTTATAGAAGTTTTGGACGTTTTGAAGCAATTTGAACGTAAGGGTTATGCATCTTTCTTTATTAAATGGCTTAAAGTAAAATACCCTGGAAACAAAATGTATGTGTATACTTTAGATAAATCACGAAATTTTTGGCTTAAGATGGGCTTTAAACCTGTAGGGAACACAAAATGGATTTCATATAATTAAAGGGGTGCTTTAGCACTTTATTTATCCATAGGCACGACTTTAGCGGATGGGGAACACATGGTTCGCCGTGCGAAAGAAGCGGGCGTCCAAAGCGATTGGTTTTTATCGTTATATTTCTGTTTCCGACCAAGAAAGTTTTTCAGCCGCGCGGCAAATCAGTTGGCATACTTCTTCCATTAGAATGGCTCTAGCCTCAGTTCCGCCGAATCTACCTGCCGCCATGCAGCAGACTCCTTTACTATTTTAGTTGACCTATAGTTCACAGAGTGATAATGTTACCTTACTTTGAAAGAAGAGGTGCTGGATATGGCGGAAATTAAAATCTTAGATGATGGTCCATTAGTCGCAAGCGGAATTACCTTGATTGACGGTGAAGGAAAGCCATTAGAAATAAAAGACCAAGTTTATCTCTGTCGTTGTGGGCTTTCAGCCAACAAACCATTTTGCAACGGTGCTCATAAAGGTAAATTAGAAAGTAAGGTAAGAGCCTAACCCTTATTAGAATTCAAAATGGACTGTCATTGATAGTCCGCAGGCTGTTGAGAAACCTAGACGTTACGAATTTGTATGTCGGCTTCAGGCACTCTTGAAATTGCATCCTCTTTTTAGATGAAGGAAACGATGCAATATTCAAAGGTGCCACGTAAACTCTACGCTCGACATACAAATCCTTCACTTTCGGTTTCTCAACAGCCTTTATTGAACAAGCATTGCTTACAGAGGCTTGTCAGAACATGAAAAAGATCGCACTTTACTTAGCCAAAATAGCCTAAGAGAGTGCGATCTTTCATGTTTAAGTATTAAGTGAACGTATACCACCATTTATAAAAAAGTAAGCCCAGAAAAACGGGGCTTACTCAACAGCCTGAAAAGAATGCAGATTCTTATGTTTTTATGACTTAAATGATATGTTTGATATTGCAGATAACTTAGAAAAGACTCGGAGTACATTGATAATATATACATTACTTTTGCGTTGATATTGGCAATGTTTAAAATTGTTTTTTCATCTTCGAGTTCAGTGATTTTATCAATAAATGAATCTTCTGAATAGCCCTTTAAGGCTTATATGAATTTTATGGAAAAGCTACAAGGTAGTGGGCGAACAATATTATCTAAGAAAAAATAGACTTTGACGAGAGGGTATATTCTCCCCCTCAAATAAAAAATTATGTGCAGGATTCATAATAAATGTCAACGTCCTGATGAAAAGTTATATTTTGGATTATATCTACGGACTAAGTATTCCTCAAACTCTTTCCTTCCGATTTTTGTAGAACAATATGTAAGGTTCAGATTGTCTAGAAAAAACTTTGTTATTAAATCCTCAATGTGAGCTGGGAACTTCTTTTTAGAAGTTGCTTTATAATAGCCTAATTCTCGGAAAAACTCAGAATGACCGATAGCTCTACGTAACGTATGATGTCTTGTATCTTTGAGATCATTCATACGTTCTTGTAGGTTGGATGTTTCTCCCACGTAAACAATCTTATTATCCTGATTCCAAACAACATAAATACCAGATAGTTTCGGAAGCTTAGCAGAGCATTGCCTCTTCCCTCTTCCTCCTGAAATCAAAAAAAATCTTTCCCGACATTACAAAATCTCTTTAAATATGAATAAATGAATACCGATTATGATTATTAATAAAATCACCTTGACTTATTTTAAGAATAATGTAAAATATGATTATAACTAAGGAGGTGTTTTGTAATGTATGGTGAAGAGTTTAAGTTTCTTCCCGACGAATACAAGATTTCAATAATACAAGCACTTACAGATGCAATTAGGAAGGACATTTATGACTTCATAGAAGAATTTGATTTAGAAACAAGCAATGGTATTCACTTTTTGAAGTGGGACTTTATTAATTCAAATCTAATAAGAAACGCCGCAGATGGCAGATTACATTGTATTAAAATAAAAAGAGGTCGCTGGGAACTGGTTCTACTCTACGATACCGAATTGAAGTATTTATATACGCTCATGAAACACAAGCGGTTTATACAATTGCAAGATCAAAAGAAAAAACGAGCGAAGGCTCACTACATAGATGCTCTAGCTCTGCTCAATAAAGGGTTACATTCCCCAAATGATCAACTCAGTTTGTTCGAGAATAGTTCCTGGGATGAGGGTGCAGAGAATCTTTTATACAATTTAGTTCGTGAACATCAAGATAATATAGAACGTTTTGTGTTAATTGGCTTTTCTACGTTGAAGGATGATATTACGTCAGTATCAGCAATCTTACCGAGTGTAGAGTTAGGAATCGCTCATGAAGTTGATTGGAGTGAATTTATTTCTACTGACTACAGTACGAGTAATGTTACCTTTAATTATACTCCTTCTGATGAGGAAGAAGAAGAGGTTCCGGTCAAGCTTAAAAAGCAAACAGGTGCAACTAGAGATAATGTTGATGATGATCTGCCAGTTAATATCAAAAAAGATGACGATAATAAAAAAACTGAGGAAAGTTAATGTTTTAACTGATTTCTCCTAGGAGGAAGAACTGATGCCTGAAATTAAAGTATTTAACGGCGAAAGACTAAAAGCCGCTCGAATATATAGGTCAATGACAATAGCAGAATTAGCAGAAAAATCGAATGTTACGAAACAAGCTATTTCTCAGTATGAAAATGATAAGGGGAACCCCAGTCTCGAAACATTGTTAAGGTTGATTAGCACATTAGGTTTTCCACGTGATTACTTTTATGAAGAAGACAAAGACAAGGTTAAAGTAGGCAACACGTATTTCAGGGCATTACTGACTACGAACAAAAAGGATAGGTTATCTCAAGTCGAGAAGACAAAAGTATTATCGAGAATTTTCCACTTCCTCAATAAATACATCGATTTTCCAGAACTTAATATTCCTAAAGTGGATTTCGATGGGAATATTGAAAAAATTGCTTTGCAGGTAAGGAATCATTGGGGATTAGGTTTAGAACCCATACCAAATATGGTTCGTTTGCTTGAGAAAAACGGATTTATAATAACTTCGTTTTCAACAGAAGGCGAAAGTATAGATGCTTTTAGTCAACGACAAGAGATAAATGGCAATGTATATTACTTCATTGTAGTTGGAAGCGATAAAAACTCAGCTGTCAGACGGCAGTTTGACTCAGCTCATGAACTTGGCCATATTATTCTTCATGACTGGTCTTTAGATCTTGAACAAGCTTCACGTGAGGAATTTCGCCAATTAGAGCAAGAAGCGAATCAGTTTGCGGCTGCGTTATTACTTCCTAAAGAATCTTTTATTAGAGATTTAATTTATCCAAATAAACTGGACTTCTATGTTGAGTTAAAGAAAAAGTGGAAAGTGTCCGCTTCAGCAATGGTTATGAGATCCCATCAATTAAAAGTGATAAATTACAACCAATATCAATATCTCATGAGACAAATTTCGAAAAGAGGATGGAGAAGGAATGAGCCTCTTGATGATGAGATCCCAATACCTCAACCATCAGTTCTTAAAAAGGCAATCGATGTGCTAATAACAAATGATGTTTTATCAGGAGATCAATTTATACAACAATTATCAAATAATAATTTAAGTCTTAACAAATCAGAGATTGAAATCCTCTTAGGTCTTAATGAAGGAGCTCTAATAAATAAAAACCAAAGCAGTCCAATATTAACTTTAAAAAGGAATCCAAATTATATTGAGAAAATGTAACACTACATCACGATGTTGCGTGGCAAGTATAGTGCTGGAAATGAACGTGCAACTGCTCATACTAACACTCAAGCGGGAGCAGCAACTCGTGCAGCAAATATAGCCAATATACAATAACCAGAGGTCATGTTTCATAGGCCGAATGGTCAGATTCGTGATAATAATAGTTATGGTAATAATCCTTATCCGCCAAAAGGCTAAAAACAATTAAATTAATCAAAGGAAGATTATCGAATTGATTTGACAATCTTCCCTCTGTACAATTTTAATTATTCGCGCTTTTAAAGGGGTGTTAGAAATGGCTCTATCAAATTTAGAATCCACATTGATTACATGGTCAAGACATTCAAGTGATACAGAGGAACAACAATGTGAAAACGCCTTAAATATGATAAAAAATGCGATTAATAGTTACGATAAATTTAATAATATGAACTTTCAGCTTATTCCAAAAGGATCTTATCATAATAATACTAATGTAAGACAGAATAGTGATGTCGATATTTGTGTCGTTCTAAAGGATACCTTTTTTGCGGAATATCCCGAAGGTATGGACGATTCAAACTTTGGAAATTCAGATTCATCTTATAAGTTTTCTGAATTTGTAATTGATGTTGAGTCCGCACTTGTTAATAAATTTGGTCGGAATAAAGTAACCAGAGGAAATAAAGCTTTTGATATCCATTCTAACTCTTACAGGATTGATGCAGACGTAGTTGCTTGTTTTGAGTACCGCTATTATTATAAAGATGGATCATTTACAAAAGGAACAAAGTTTATTGCTAGAGATGGAACACCTGTTATAAATTATCCCGAGCAACATTACATAAATGGTATAAACAAAAACAATGCAACTGGTCGCAGATTCAAACGAGTTGTTAGAATACTCAAAAGGCTAAAAATAAAAATGTCTGAAGATGGAATACAGGGATTGGATAATATATCATCGTTTTTAATTGAATGCCTCGTATGGAACGCCCAGAATATATGTTTTAATCAACCAACATATACTGATGATGTACATAATGTACTGGTGAATTTGTATCAATTCACAAAAGAAGATTCTACATGTAATGAATGGGGAGAAGTATCTGAACAACTTTATTTATTTCGTTCAGGACGGAAGTATACCCGAGATGAAGCAAATAAATTCATCGTTAAAGCTTATAACTATCTTTTTGAATGAGGTTAAATTATGTTTAATCACGAGCGTTATAACAGGCTGTTAGTGACTTTTACATTAATCGCAGCATTTGTCCAATATTTTATTTTTAGTGCTGATAATATAGTTATAATAATAAAAATTATTAGTACAACCACAACCGTTTCACTTGTTTTTCACTGGTTTTTTAAAGAATATCTATGGAAACTTAAGATTTTCCGCCTTTTTATTGTTAGAGTGCCAAATCTTCATGGTGTTTGGAAAGGAACAATAATTCCTACTAATAACGATGACCGCAAAGAAATAGAATGTACTCTCTACATAAGGCAAACATTCACAACAATTCATATAGAGGTTCACACAGATAATATGATTAGTAAAAGTTATGTTGCAGGGTTTTGTATTGACAACGATGCAAAAAATATCGAATTGTGTTATTCATATTATAGTAAATCAAAGATAGATCAGAGGGTTGTCAACCCATGGCATGAAGGTGCCTCTAAACTTAGAGTTGTTGAATATGGGATGTTTGAACTTATTGGTGAATATTGGACATCTAGAAAAACAACTGGAGAAATAAAGGCAAAAAGAGTAACAACTAAAATCAGAAGATAAACGAATAAAGGGGGGATAGTTGCAGAAGATGCGATATTCATCTCTATTATTCTATTTCCTGCCAGTGCAAGAAAGAAATAGCTACTACTTTGCAAAAATAATACCTATTATAAATAGGCTTTGTATAAAAGCATAAATTCAGGTTTAAAGTATGTTGAAACATCATTCCGAAATTACTAGGAATATTGATTAATTTGTCGAATTGTTTAAGCAAGTTAATAAAAGTCTATGATTAGAATCTACTAGACTTTAGTTATAATATATGATAACTTTTAAAAATGGAGAACGCGCGTTCTGAATCGATCGATCTTTAAATAAAGCCCGTTACCAATTTATACAAATAAAAATACTGATTTTGATAAGGAATTGTTTAAAAATGACTGGTGACATATTTAAGAGAGAAAAACGATATCATGCAATTGATTTATTTGCCGGAGCGGGAGGACTTTCGCTTGGATTTGAACAAGCGGGGTTTAATATTCCAATCGCCATAGAAAAGGATGATTGGGCTGCAGAAACATACGAAAAAAATAGAAAGAATATACGTGTGATAAAAGAAGATATAACACAATTGTCGGATTCTTTTTTTAAACAATTTATTGGTGTCGATGCTGTGATTGGTGGTCCCCCATGTCAAGGTTTCTCCATTTCAGCAAGTAATAGAAGGGATCCAAATGATCCAAGAAATTTTTTATATAGAGATTATATAAGAGCAGTTAGTGTTATAAAACCTAAAATTGTATTTATGGAAAATGTTAAGGAAATATCAAAATTTAGGATACCAACAGGAGAACTGTTACTTAATGATGTTATCGAGAGATTTACAAAACTCGGTTATGATGTCAATTTTACTTTTGTTAATGCCGCAGATGTAGGAGTCCCACAATTTCGCATAAGGTTTTTTCTTATAGCTGTACTCAATAATAAAGCTCCTGATTTATCCGAGTTCTCCATTAATAGCAAAAAGGAAAATATTAATCCCTATAGAAATATATGGGAAGCGATATCTGACTTACCAACCGTTTTACCTAAAACACATAAGGAAGATGCTTTATTAGATTATAATTCTAAACCTCAAAATGACTATCAGAAGCTATTGAGATCTGGTTCCAAATTTATTTGTAACCATATTCCTATGAAGCATACTGACCGCACACTTGAGAAGTTTACACATATAACATTTGGAAAATTACAGGACAATATACCAGAAGAACTCCGTTCTAGAAGAAGGGGCTCTCCAGATAGTCTGAGTAATATAATATATGACCAAAATCATAGAAGACTTGATCCAAACAAACCATCTCCAACAATCACAGCTTCTTTTTATTCAAGCTTCATTCATCCATTTGAACATAGAAACTTAACAGTTCGCGAAGCAGCTAGGATTCAGAGTTTTCCAGATACTTACCATTTTTTTGGAAAGCGGACGACATTAAGTAAAAAGTTGCTTAAAAAGAAGGGAGTTTTTGAAGATATGCATCTAGATCAATTTAATCAAGTTGGTAATTCTGTACCCCCTTTATTAGCTAAAACACTAGGTCAATTTATTATAAAATACTTAGATGGTGATAATAAAAAATGATATATTCACTTGATCTGTTCTCAGGAGCTGGCGGATTCACTCTTGGATTAAAAAATGCTGGAATAAAGTGTGTTGGGGCTGTGGAAATTGATAGATTTGCATCTGAAACATTTAGAACAAATTTTCCTGATATCCCACAGTATCAAGATGATGTAAGACTATTTGGTGATCATGATATTAAAAAACATTTCTCGGGAATTGATCTTTTGGTTGCCGGCCCGCCATGTCAAGGGTTTTCAGTAGCAGGCCCTTCGCAATATGGAAAAATTGACTCTCGAAATAATTTGATATATGAAGTATTACGTTTTGCTCAATTATTAAAACCAGATATTTGTATTTTAGAAAATGTAAAAGGTATTCTTAGCGGCAAATTATCACCGACAAAGAATGCAATTGAAGAGTATGTTATTGAAATGAAGAAAATTGGGTATTATGTTAAAATATTTATATTGCAAACTGCTGATTTTGGTGTACCGCAATGGAGAGAAAGAGTATTTATATATTCTGCAAAAAAAGAGTCATATTTACCTCTAGATATTAAGGGTGAATACGGTAATAATGGTATACCTTGGAGAACAGTAAATGATGCACTATTTGATTTGCCAATAATAGATTCTGGAGGAGGTATAGATGAGTTAGTGCCATATCCAATGGTTGCTCAATCAGATTATCAAATATGGTTAAGAACGGGATCAACAGGTGTGAGAAATCATGTTGCTATGAAACATACTCCGAGACTAATTGAAAGATTTAAAAATATACCTATAGGGGGTTCACTGGTTGATGCTCCACCCGAGTTTGGTCAGAGGAAAAGAAATGGAAATGAGTTGGATGTTCATCAAAGGTTTAAAATGAATAATCAAAGACTTAATCCAAATAAAATAAGTACTGCTATCACTGCGTCTTTCCAATCTAACTTTATACATCCACATTTAAATAGAAATTTAACTGCGAGAGAAGGTGCAAGACTACAGTCTTTTTCAGATAATTTTGTTTTTTGTGGACCTAGAACATTAATGAGTAAAAAACTTCTAGAGAAGGAAGAAAGACTAGATGAAATTGGACTCTCACAATATAATCAGATTGGAAATGCTGTAGCACCTTTAGTAGCTGAAGGAATAGGAAAAACAGTCTTGAAATATTTGGGGGTTAAAGAAAGTATATGACCACAAACGCCAAGGTGAGAATACAAAGATTGATAGATTTGATACAAACAACATACGATGCAAGTATTATTTCATTGCCACATGCAAATAATTTATTGCATAAATTAAAAAGAAGTGACTCGGTAAATGAAAATAAACTTAATGCTTTTGAAATAATAATTCCCCAATATATTCAATTTCCAAACACATTTATTAATCCTGAGGAACCATTATCACAGAGATTTGCCTCTCTGGTTGAGAATTTAAATAATTATCTAACAACACTAAAATTACCTGAGTGTGATATCTTTCCTCATCAAGCGGATTTTGCATCAAGTGTTATTCCAGAAATGTTCAATATTATATTTAAACATCTAATACTAGCAATTCAATTACCTTTTGAAGTAAGTTCACAAAGAGATGTTGTTGTAGATTGTATGTTCGATACTTTCGATGATGGAAGAATGCTATTAAAGAAAAAGAGTATAGATGTTGCAATCCTCTTACCTTGTGAACTTCAGTTTAACGGAAATATACGAAATGATTTTTTCGTACCTTTAGTAGCTCTTGAGATAAAAACTAATATGGATAAAAATATGATTTCAGGTATCGAGCATTCTGTTGAAACATTAAAACGCACTTTCCCAAAATGTTTATATATTGCCGTAGCAGAACTTGCTGATTTTGCAATAGAACAACAAAATTACTCAACAACATATATCGACGAAATATACATTCTTCGCAAACAAAAACGCAGTAATGTCCGAAGTGGTGCACAAGAACGTAATCTTATAAACATGGAATTAGTAAGTGATTTAGCAACACGAGTTGATTATCATTTAAGAAATTCGTCAGGTGAAGTTCCTTCACTTCACGAAAGAATGAATTTAGGTTCTCTAATTAGAAGAAGGGGGATTAATACTTGATAACCTTTGAAAGAACTGTACATGGGAAGATTTTAAATGAAAAAAAGAATAATTCGATTGAATTAGAAATAGCGTTTAATCATTATTGTGAATTTAGAAGAGCTATCGAGGGGTTAAATATACTTAGTATTGAAAACATTAGAGATTTAGTAAATGAAGTAAATGATTATCGATCAAAAGTTATTAATATATTTGAATCGAGGCCAAATTCTGGACAAGAAGGTTTTAGATCAACAATACTTGAAGAATTCTTTTATCATTTATTCAAAGATTTAGTTAGTAGACATATTGATATTACATCACCCAATATGGTAATAGGCAAAGAAAATAGCTATGTTAGTTTAAGTTTTACACCTAGATCATTTTCTGGTTTATTTATCGAACCCCACCCATCAATTCATACGAAAGATCAGGATTTCGTTTTGGGTTGTTCAGCCAATTTAAAAATAACACCATTTGGAAGTGAAGAAGGAACTGCAAGCACAAAAATAATAATACCTGTTTTAGCGATTGAGTGTAAAACATATATTGAGAGAAACATGTTGGATTCTTGTGCAGGAACAGCAAGAAGAATTAAAGCAGCAATGCCGTACTGCTTATATTTAGTTGCTTCAGAATTTCTAAAAATGGAAGATGCCTCACCAGAATTAACGGATATTGATGAAGTATATATTTTATGTAGGGCAAAGAATAGTGAACGTGAATCAAATAAAAGAAATGGATTGCCACCACATAAATTAGACCCGGATTTAGTGGTTGATTTATTTTATATGGTTGAAAAACATTTAAATCGTATTTGGTGGGACCCGGAAAATGCCCTTCAGAGAGGTAAAATTATTGGACGTCCATAAAAGCAGGAAATAAATAACTGGTTTAATTGATCAGCATTTCTACAATAAGATCATTGACATTTATGATTTTGCTGATTAACTGTTTGAAGTCATTGGTTTCGTGGGGAATGTCCATTGATAAATGCAAAAAAACCACCGATTAAAGTTGATGGATTCTAATTTTTTTAAAACCTTGAGTGTAATGTTATTGAAATCAAAAAAAAAAGGGAATACTTTAAACGAAATAGATCTTTAATTTTGCTGTTGTTTTGAACCGAACTAGCTCGCCTCCACCAAAAACCATAAGGACACTGACCGCATTAGGTCAGTATCCTTTAATTTTTGTTGGGCGATAGTTGGGAGTCGAGACCCCTCAGGGGGACGATCGCGTGAACCGTAATGTTAGTGAAGGGAGCACGCAGTTGAACCTTTTTAAAGCTGTGCTCATTGCACTTACTGTATTTTTAGGGGTATCATCAAATAAATAGGTATATATCTTATTTGTAGTTCCTATGTCTGATCGTCATAGTGCTTCTGAGAGATCACCTTTAAATCAACACTGAAATTATAATTTGGGTTCAATCCGCTAAATAAGGGAATCAATTTTATTAACGTCATTATTACTGGCAAGTATTTTTTTTTCGAATATTAAATGAAGTAGTTCAGTTTGCAGATCCTTTCCAATAAAATATATAGCATTAATAATATCCTCGACGATCGCTATATGAATTGATTCAGCATTTTTGTATACAACACTAAAAATTGCAGTAATACATTCTTCACAAGTTTCGATTTTTTTTATCAAATCGTCCTCTTCTTTAACTAATTTTTCATAATTACTGAAATTTGATGTATCCATAAATTTTCACTCTTTTCTAATGTGTTTGAGATATTGCTTTAAAAAAGAACTATAAGTAACACCTCTTAAATCGATTGTAGACAAATGATATACTTAATCAAATGTAGTAATAGGTCTTATTATTAATTAGTGATACCAGACAGGAATATAATGAGGCCAAATTAAAAGGAATGTCACAGGAACAACTGGGGGAGAGTGCCAACTTTCGTTTCTTATATTGGAAGAATTGAAAGGGGTCAAAAAAACATATCTTTGGAAAACCTCGTTAAGATTGCAACTGCTTTAAATGTTGAAATTAACCAGTTTTTTAGCTATCCGAAGGAACTTGAAGAGTTATCTGAGAAAAATGAAGAAATCAAAGAAATATTATTGCTCTTATTAAAGAAAGATAAAGAAAGTATTAAAAGAGCACATAATATTTTAAAAGAGATTTATAAGTAGTT
>JAQBPR010000256.1 GCA_028287395.1 Bacilli bacterium | reverse complement strand
ACAGCTTGGTACAGCTCTAAAAGATTACCTGCAATTCCAAATATACATTTAAATAAATTTCTAGAAAGAGTTAAATTATAAGGCACGCATATTAGGTATGTGGTATATATAAGGGTAAAGCTTCATCCCTTATAATATAAGTACTTAATGATGTGTGCCTTTAATTTAAGGAGGTTTTTTTTGAAAAGAAAAATAACATTCATAATTTTGTCGATAATAATTGTTTTGACTGGTATTATCATTTTTATAAGTACTATTCAAACTCAGTCTGATTCAATGGAGAAGATTGTAAGGGACAACATTAAAATGAGTATTAACGGAGCAGAACAAAGCAACTTACCAATGATTGAATATAAATTCGATAATTCAACCCAAAGATTAGTAAATTTCAATGATGCAATTACAACTAATTTTGTTAAAGTTAGACTATTGGAATTATTGAACAATGATGAGAAAAGTCAATTCTGTAAGTTAGAAAAATTCACAATCACTGCAAATAATGTTGATACAAACATTTCTTTATTATTAAAGTATAAGGTACTTCTCGGAATTACAAAAACAATGGATATTGGTATGGATGTAATGAGGTCAGTTCATTAAGTCATTTTTAGGTTGTGGTGCAAAGCTCTAATTCATGATAACGTAATTGATAATGAAGTCATGGGATGAAGCAACTTATTTTGGAAACGAAAATCAAACAGAGGAGCTTATTTTCCAAATGAAGAGTGTTGGAGCATGAAATGGGTAATACGAATTATCCAAGGTATTTTGGCAGCAGGTTTTCTGATGTCGGGCTTGATGAAGCTCTTCTCGAGCGCCGAACAAATTAATAATGGCGACCTTGCATATTATAAGGAAAGGGCAAGCCGAAAATAATTCGTCTGCCCTCTCTGCTGTTGAATGGCTCAATAAAATATTTGGTCTAGTGGTATAGTTAAATTACAATTTGTCGGGTAGTTGCTATCCTTTTTAATTTTTGCACCACAACCCTTAGCCCTTACCTTTCAAGATAACTGAGTAGACGGTTCATCCAAACCGTTTCTTGCTCTCGAAAATAATCCATAGATGCAATAACTTTGTCTAAGGTTTCTTTGACCGGTCTACGAACCATTAAATTCCGCAATGACTCTGCTTTATTGGCTTGTTCCTGATAGCCTTGGACTAGATCATTATCCTGAGGAATAATTTCTTTTTCAATAAGGTATTTAATCCGATTTACCATCGCATTTTTATGCTCTAAGAGCAAATGGAAATGTCTTTGGCCTCTTCGTACGACCAGATTGGGGTTATCCTCTTTAAGGGCTACAAAGTATTGCTTTAAGGCACTGTACGTTTCTAAACCATAAGCTTCATCGGTTGTATTAAAATTAATAATATTTAAATTAGACTCGCTGTTTAAATAATCCTTTAGCTGATTAGTAATGGCCTTTTTATCAAATATGTACTGGGTACCATGAAAGTATTTAAGAAAATGAGAATGATGATCTTTATTCGGATCCTCCGCAGTAGCCATTTTCATGGATGAGATAGCGTGGGTCAATTCATCAAATGAAGTGGCGTAGGTGCCATAGATCCCATTTCTGAACATAGAAACATCAAAGATTCTTTCATTCAAATCAAATCCGCTTAGCAAAACGTGGTGAGGGAAGAAATCTATTTTATAATAATTGTAACAATGCGAAATTTTCGATTCATCTACAAAAAGAGCGATGTAATAACCTTTTTTAATCTGCTCGATGAGCATCTCCATTATCCCATTTGCATCTAAATGAGAATAAAGCTCATAATTAAAAGAGCATGTTTTGATGAAAGGATTATTAGAATTCATTTCTCGCGGAGTGCCACGTGCAAAATTATATTGACATTCCGTTTGAGTTTCCAAAAATTTCTTACTGCAAGACATTTGAATAAAATTGCAATAATACCATGGCAGCGTTTCCTCGTGTAGGCCTGTAATAGACAAGGTGTATGCCCAGCTGAGAAAACCTTTAAGCGGTGGTACAGCTAATGGCAGTTTTATAGTATTCATAATTTCCCTCCTAGTGGGTTTAAATTCTTTGGTAACAATTTGTAAAGTATAACATGACTTTATATTTTACACATTTATATTTTACACATTATTGTAAATATAAGTAATATTATTTTATAAATCATGAGTTATGCAGTTGAAGTAAATTGTTGGGAATTACCCAGAATGTTAATTCAGCAAGCTATCCTTCACGGTTTTGTTGCAAAAACTCTCATGTACTGCATTCTCTACTTGAATGTATCCAAAAAATTGTTCGAAACGCGGATGTGTCTGATTTTTCCGAAATTAAAGGCACTGGCATTTCATCACCGGGTATTGTTGAGGAAACTAGCGGAACAATTATGTTCTCGCAACCTTTGCAACTAGAAAACTTTAAAATTGCTGAGCTTCTTCGTGCAAGATTTAACTTGCCAATCTATATCATAAACATATGTTCTATCGCAGGCAGTAAAAGAGCATGAACAATTTTATCGGCCCTGAGCATGTTGTTTTGGATGGTTGGTTTATAGGTTCACCTAAATGCATGAAGCAATTCCAATGTTATCATAAATGAAATTCTTGGGGCCTTTGCAAACCGCCTTTTGCTTTTACAAAACCTTATAATTCAAAACCAAATTAATGGTTTACTCTATTATAGTAATGCAAAAAAACCATTAGGAGGTAATAACAAAATGAATTTAAAACGAAAGATCTTAGGTTCTGCACTAACCTGCATGTTGGTGACATCGGCTGTTGGCATCGCTCCAGTAATCGCAAATAACTCTGTTTCAAAGTCGCCTATCAAGCATACCGTTATCATATTTCAGGAAAATCGCACTTTTGACAATTACTTTGGTACGTATCCTTATGCGCCAGGATTTAAGACGATTGACGGGACAACGCAAGATGTAAAAAACTTCAAGCATGTATCTAGTAATGTGATGCAGGATGTAGCCGGAAATGTTTACAATCCGGATGATAACGGGAATCCGGTCTATCCTTGGCATGATGCAGGCGAAGGCAAAATTCAACAGCCTGACGTCAATCATAGCTACGCTGATATGATCACCATGGTTGATAACGGAAAAATGGACAAGTTCTATACTATGAATTCCAAAGGGACGAATCCTAACCGCGGAAAACTATCGATGTCATATTTTGACTACAATGAAGTCCCGGCTTATTGGCAATATGCGCAACACTATGCCTTGGCTGATAACTATTTCCAACCTGTTTCCGGACCTTCTACACCAGGAGCTTTTTATTTAATCGCTGCACAATCGGGTAACGGATCTGACCCGGCAAACAATAATGTGCCGTCATCGCAAATTACCGGAGATCCGAGTCCAAAGAATGGACCATTCGGCGGAGATAACCCGAAAGGACTTACTTACAACCTGACTTATAAAAATATCGGAGACGAATTATCAGCTAGCAGTCAATCTTGGGCTTGGTACGCAGGTGGATGGGATGCGGCAAAAGCAAGTCCCGGCTCGCCTGAAGCCTTAAAATATTCACCTCATCATAATCCATTCCAATATTTTCAAAACTATGAGGATGGGAAATATAACCAAAACCTAAAAGACTATAATAATTTTGCACAGGATGTTGCTAATGGAAATCTTCCCGCTGTAAGTTTTGTTAAAGGCGGATATGGCGACGACGAGCATCCAGGAGGAAATCAAAGCTCACCATCCGCAGAAGATTTTACAGTTAAAACTATTAATCAGATTATGAATAGTCCCTACTGGAAAGACACGGCTATTATTGTTACTTACGATGAAGGCGGCGGATTCTATGATCATGTATCCCCATCAACAGCTGTTAAAACAGCAGATGGCCTTGTAGGAAACAGCACACGTGTACCAGCGTTAGTGATCTCTCCTTATGCTAAACAAAACTATGTAAGCCATGTACAATATGATCATACTTCTATCTTGAAATTCCTTGAGTGGAATTATCAATTGCCAGCGTTAAACAATCGCGACGTTGCTGCCAATAACCTGCTGGATATGTTTGATTTCAAACGTTCTGATGCAAAACCTTTTGTTTATCAGTTAGGGTCCGCCATCGATCCGACAAGCGACTATTACCACAACATTAACGGTGATATTGACTTAAACGGAGCTATGAAAGCAGACACTACCGTAACACTTCAAAATAAAATGGACCATACCTTATTAAAAGCAACTTATGGCCAAACTCTTCCCTCGCAGTATGGGGATTATGGATTAACAAAGTCGATTAACGATACAGGTAAGCTGCAGTATCATTTTCAAGTTCCAGCCGGGACGTATAAAGTTACGGTACGTAACGGAAATAATATCGCAAGCGCAACGATAACAGTAAACGCATCTACCACCACCACTTCATACAATGGCGTAACTTTTTACAATGATAAGTCTGATCTTAAGTTACAGCACAGCGGCAGTGATAGCGAAAGCGGTAATAAAAATGAAGACAATTCTGGCCAGAAAGGTGACTTCCAAGGAAAATGGGACGATGCACAGAACTAGAGATTGCACTTTTCTATTGATTAATAAATACAAATAAGTATTTAAGATAATAACATAAAGCACCCGATTCTTTTGAATCAGGTGCTTTATGTTATTGATATTGGTAAATAAATTCTTTAAATCCAATATAATCGATCTTTCATTCATTCTCGAAACCATTAACCTTTGTTCAAAAAGAGCGCTAAAATAGGATTAGTGTAATCATCAAATTTTTCAGCGTTAATTCGCCTTCTCTGTACATTCTTTGATAGGTTTGATGATGCTCAAACATGTGAATTCCTCTTACATTATTTCCGTTCAAGCTTGGCAGAAATGCCAGTGAGTATGATCGCGATGACAACCATCAAAGCACCGATCCATGGCGTATGCAC